>WRNB01000052.1 GCA_009776805.1 Candidatus Bathycorpusculum grumuli
GTTTTTGTTGTTTGTGGTGTGTGTGGGTTGTTTTTTGTGTTGTTTTGGTGGGAAAAGTTGTGTTGTGTTTACTTAGTAAATTGTACTTTCGGAACTACTGATGTGTTGTGCGTGTTTAGCTCATCGTTACGCTTATAAATAAATTTGCAACAATATTGCAAATAAATTAAAATGACATAAAATCAACCCGTAGCCAAACAACCCATGAACATAACCATGCAAGGATACGAAGTCATAGGAAAAACAGTAAAACCCTGCGCTACCTCCGCAAGAATAATAGTGCCCAATGAATTTTACCTTGACTCACAATTTAGTGATGGATAGTAATTCTAAAAATTGTTTGACGTTGGGGTTTTAATTTAAATTTATTGAGTGAATATGTTTTAGTTGTGTGGTTTTCCGTTTAAAAATGGTGTTTAGGGTGATTTTGTATGTGCGGGGGTCGTTTTATCGTTTCTGTAATGTTGTTTCTTTGTGTAATTTTTGTTTTATCAATGTTTTCAAGGCTTTTTATCCATTTGTTTTTTTGTAGGTCAAGTTAAGCCCCTTGGGCGTTACGGGGCAGGTGCCGAGCATTTCAGCACATCACACCATTTGACGCGTAATGCCTCGGAGCAAACGCATATCATCAAGTTTTGACATATCTGGATTTTATGAGCTTTAGAATAAAAATTTGACTTTTCACAAAAAACATAATATACTAAAGGCATATAATAATAATGCAGAAAATAAGCGATATAAGAAGTGGGTTATCCGTGAAGAAATTGAGAATTTATCTTGATACGAGTGTTATTGGATATTTAGATCAACAGGATGAACCCGAAAAAATGAAGGAACACTCATGTTTTGGGAATTTTTGAAATCAACCAAATGTGAGATTTTGCTGTCCAGCGTAACATTGCAGGAAATAGACAGATGTGTTGGTGTTAAGCTTGCTACGTTAAGAGGTTTTTTAAGTCAGATTGAATATACGGAAATTAAGATAACTGAGGAAATTTCTGATGTTGCAAATAAGCTTATAGAGAATGGTACGTTAACGCCTAAGAGTTTTGATGATTGTTTGCATATTGCTTGTTCTTTGGTGTATGATTGTACTTGTATTGTTTCTTGGAATTTTAGGCATATTGTAAATATGCGAACTGTTAGGGGTGTAAAGTTGGTTGCGGCGCAAACTGGTTATGGTGCGGTTACTATGATTTGTACGTCGTCATACTTTGTGGGAGGCGATAATGATGAAAGTTAAGTTGAAAATTAGTTCGAATTTTACGATTGCTGATATTCATGCTATTCGGTATTATAATTATGAGGTTACTAAGGGTTTGTCTGTGCAGGATAGGATTAGGTATTATAATGAGCCTGATTTTAGGCGTGAGGTTGAGGCGCGTTATTTGAAGCAGTTGGATTGTGTAGTGACTGAAGTGAAATAATTGCCACTATGTGGTTGGGTTATCGGATTTGTTCGATTGTGCGTTTTTGTTCTAGTTTTATTTCTTTAAATCCATAAAGAGGTAAACACAACGTTTGTCTATCAAGTTATCTAAAACTGTCAAACCTGTAAAAAATCAATCAACTTTAAGAAAAACCATATGTCTATAACCTGCGCACAAGTGGTGTAGTGTAACTTTTTGTGTCAGTATAGTAAATTTTTTGGTTGCAAAAACCCTATAGGCGACCTCCGAAAACCCATATTTTTCCCAAAAATCACATACCAAAAACAGTGTAACTATGTTACCTAGTTTTCTGAAATGGGGTTTTCGGAGGCTGCCTATAGACTCATTATTTTTGTAGTTGTGTACTAGTTTAGTTTATTGTGGAAAAGTGATCTGTAAAACGTGTGCGTTGGTTATGGGCGTATGGGAAAAATGGCTTTCAAAACAGAAGTAGGTAGATTCTCACGTGTCATACTAGTAATATGAGAAAAGTTTTACCATATATTTGGCGGGTTTAAGTTGGTGTGATTTGTCATTAAGCGGTTTTTTACATGTTTTCTTTATAATATCTGTCTGATACTTCAAAATTTTGATTTGATGTTTCGTTATGTATGGTGGTAAATAGAATGTAGTAAAACTTTTAGTCACTTGCTATAGTTTTTAGTCAGTTTAGTTGGTGAGTAGTGTGTCGTAAGTTAACTCAAAGTGGGGAGAAATTATTTCGGGATGAGATAGTAGTGGAGTTTATTCTACTGTTTAAGGCTGGAAAAAATTTTAAATAAGGAAAATTAACGTTTTGTCCCAAAGTCTGGGTTATGAAAATACGTTTAATATTGAGGGATTAAAATATGTGTAAATTCTGTCACCAACGGTAATGTTTAATTGTTTAATTTCTGAAAATGCGATTATTGCTTTAATTGGAAAGCCTATATCAATTGTAATTTGTGTAATTGAACGTGTTTGAATTATTTCTGTGAGCACTCCAGGTATAATGTTGTATTTGATGTTGGAGGGTTTTTCAGTTGAGAGTTTAATGTCTTCGGGTTTTATTGTTATTGTAACGTTTTTTCCTGCTAAACTAGGGTTTAAAGTAGTTAATAGTTGTAGTTCGTTAATTTCAACTAGTAAAAGGTTGTCTTGTTCTTTGATAGCTTTGCCTTCAAAAATGTTTAAACCTAAAAATTTTGCTACAAATGTCGATCGTGTTTTATCAAAAATTTCATTTCTATCGCCAATTTGTTCAATGTGTCCATTTCCCATGACTGCAATTTTGTCTGCCATCATAAAAGCTTCATTTATGTTATGAGTAACATATAGTGTGGTGATTTCCAAGTTTTGAAGATATTTTTTTAGTTCCATTCGAAATGTCTCTTTTAGTTGTGGGTCTACAGCAGATACAGGTTCGTCTAATAGTAGAATTTGTGGTTCTGTAACCAAAGATCTGGCAAGTGCTGCACGTTGTTGTTGGCCACCGCTAAGTTGATGGGGATAGTTTTGTGCGTATCTGGTGAGGTCTACAAACTCTATTAGTGTGTTTGTTCTTTTTTTAATTTCAGCATTTGATAGATGTAGAGATTTTAAACCGTATGCTATGTTGTCTTGAATTTTCATGTGTGGAAATAGGGAAACTGTTTGAAAAACGTAGCCTATTTGGCGTTTAAATGGTTTGACGTATATTTTTTTTGTTTTGTTTGTTCCATTTACCATAGTGTTATTTAGGTATATGTTTCCACTGTCTGGGTATTGTAAGCCTGCAATTATGTTTAGTAGTGTTGTTTTGCCACTACCATTAGGGCCTAAAAGGGCTACAATTTCGTTTTTTTCTACGTCAAAGTTCAGGTTGTTTATTACATTTTTTTTGTTAAATGACTTTGACAAATATTCAATTTTTATCATGTTATTGCTCCGTATCTTTTGTGTTCAAGCATTTTAACGGTGAATATAACTGCGAATGAGATTGAAATTAAAATAATTGATAGCATTAAACCTGCTGTTGGGTCTGAGTATAACATGGTGTAAATTGATAAAGGCATGGTTTGGGTTATTCCTGGGAGGTTGCCTGCGAACATTAGTGTTGCTCCGAATTCGCCCATGGCTCTTGCCCAAGTCATTACGGTGCCTGAGATGATTACGCGCATTGCAAGGGGTAGAGAGATTGTAAAGAATATTTTGATACGTGAATCTGTTAGGATTTTTGCACTGTTGTATAGTGTTTTGTCTTGTTTTTCAAAACCCGTTTTTGCTGCTCTTATTAGGAATGGTGATGCTACAAATGTTTGTGCTATGATGACTGCTATGGTGTAGCCAGGTATAGTTAGGTTTAAACTATTAAAGAGTGGGCCTAAGAGTCCTTTTGGAGCGAAAGTGTAGAGTAGTGCTATGCCGGCAACTGCTGGGGGAAGTACTAATGGTAGATCCATTAAGCTGTCTATTACAATTTTTCCGTAAAAATTTCTTGTTGCTAAAAAATAACCGGTTGGAACTGCTAAAATGATGGATATTCCTGTAGATGCTATGGCTGTGTATAGACTGAGTTTTATTGCGTCGGTTATTGTAGTGTTTTGTAGGTGTGTGTTTATTTGTGTTAAATCAAATTTTAAAAAAACAGATATTATTGGTAAAGTGAGGAAAACAATGTATGTTGTCACAATTAGTATCAAAAAAATAAGTGTAGTTTTATCGGTAAGTTGTGAGTTTTTTGGTGTTTTTTGGTTTTGTGTCAATTTGATGTTTTTGTGTGTCAAGCTTTTTCTTCACTAACCTGTTGGAGCGGCGTGTGTTGTTTTTATGAGTTGAATCCGTATTTTGTTAGTAATTCTTCGCCTGTTTTGGAGAGCCAATAGTTCATGAATTTTTGTGCAAGTTCAGGTTGTTGTGTTGAGCCAATTACGCCTATGCCATATATGCCTTTTGTGTTGACTTCTGCAGGTATTTCTATGAAGGTGACTGATGCTCCTGTGCTGATGCCATAAACGCCGTCTGAGACAAATACGATGCCTGCATCTGCTGTTCCAACGTCAAGTGAAACTTTGCCAACTACCTGTTCAACACTGTTTTCGTATGAAACTACATTTTGATATACTGAGGCATTAAAGTTTTTGTAAGCTCCTGAATTGATGTATTGTGGACTGTTTGGGTTGCCCCAAGTGGAGTCTATTTTCCATATGGTGCTGTTTGCATATGATCCTGCAGGTACTGAAGGGGCAGCAAGAACTAGTTTTACGTTGGGTTTTGCTAAATCTGCGATTGATGTTATGTTTGCAGGGTTGTTTGGTGCTAAAATTATTTGTAGGCTGTTGGTGGTAAAGTTTTCATATATGTTGTTTAGTAAGCCGGGGTTGTTTGTGAGGAGTTGGTTTGTCCATTTTTGGTCGGCTGACATGAATACGTCTGCTGGTGCTCCTGAAGTGATTTGGGTGTAAAGTGTGCTTGATGAGTCAGAGTTTAATATTATTTTTACGTTGTTTTCTTTTTCAAATTGTGTGGCCATGTCTTCTGTAACATGTATTAGGCTAGATGCAATTGATATTCTAAGTTCTGTTGGTTTTGTAATTTGAGAATAATATGCAGCGCAGCTGATTATTACGATTATTGCTATTATTGTTATTGCTATTATTCGATATTTTGTGTTCATATTTAAACAATCTCGATATTATCGCATAGTAACAACGATTAAGATAAACCTTTCCCAAAACAAACACCGACAAAAACCCAAAACACCACACCACAACATAACAATAAAACTATGACAACACCTCTAAAAAACTCCCAACCCCACTTTGAGCTTTCCTGTATCGACACACCAAATCTTTACCATAAGAAGTCACCTCAGATGAACCACCACCATTTGCACCACCACGCACACGTATAATTAAAGGTTCACCCAAACGTTTCTCAGCAAGCGTAATCCGATGCAACGCATACCGATAAGACATATTAAGATGCTTTGCAGCCTCCAAAATTGAATGAAACTTATCAACACTCTCAATCAAATCAGCTATACCATCACCAAATACAGCTTCACCATTACCATTTACCATCCAAAGTTTAGCCCGATAATTCAACAGAGACATAAATACAACCTACAACACATACAACATATTAAAACTTAAATTTACCGCACAAAAATTTGACCTACTAACAATTAACAGATAGCTATATACGTTTAAATTCTCTATCTATAAAACAATAAATTGTGGAGCAGATGGAAAATGTCTGAAAACAAAAAAAACACCCCTATAGAGCTTTTCACAATTCTTCAAAAAGAAAAATTAACCCCAACAACAACTACACTTGTCATTTACGCCCCTGATATTGCCGCAAAAGTCAAAGCAGGACAATTTTTAATAATAAAAACCCATGAAACCAGCGAGAGATTTCCCCTAACATTTTCCAATTGGGATAAAAAAAATGGTACAATAACCATATTTTTTAGAGAAAATGGTTTTTCAACAATTGAACTTGGACAATTAAAAGTTGGCGAAAAAATTCAAAACATCGCCGGACCATTAGGTAACCCAAGTGAAATCCACAAACATGGTACAGCAGTAATGGTTTGTGGCGGTTTAGGAGCTGCCGCAGTTTACCCCATAGCTAGGGAAGTAAAAAAGGCGGGAAATAAAGTAATTACTATTTTAAGTGCAAGAAACAAAGACTTGATTATACTTGAAAAAGAAATGGAAAACATATCTGATAAAGTTATATATTCAACTAATGATGGCTCAAAAGGTTATAAAGGACTTGCATGTGACGTTTTAAAAGAATTAATTAATAAAAAAGAACAAATAGACGTTGTCTTTGTAATTGGTCCACCTGGAATGATGATGGCAACCGCTGA
This sequence comes from Candidatus Bathycorpusculum grumuli, assembly GCA_009776805.1. Taxonomy (GTDB): domain Archaea; phylum Thermoproteota; class Bathyarchaeia; order Bathyarchaeales; family Bathycorpusculaceae; genus Bathycorpusculum; species Bathycorpusculum grumuli. Next base: position 6,268 of record WRNB01000052.1, read on the forward strand.
AATTACCCGCGAAGCAGGCATAAAAACCATAGCCAGCTTAAACCCCATTATGGTTGATGGTATGGGTATGTGTGGAGCCTGTCGAGTAACTGTTGACGGCCAAACTAAATTTGCCTGTGTTGATGGCCCAGAATTTGATGCACATAAAATAGATTTTAAAGAGTTAATACAACGTTTGACGTGCTATGTTTCTGAAGAAAAACAGGTAACTCACGAAGGAGGACATTGCCAATGTCACAATCATTAAACAAAGAAAAAAAACATGTACCGAATCGTTTCAAAACCATAGATGTACCAAAACAAAAACCTCAAATTCGAATTAATAATTTTGAAGAAGTAGTATTAGGCTATACTGAAGAGCAAGCTTTTGCTGAAGCTTCACGATGTTTACAGTGCTCAAACGCACAATGTATTAAAGGTTGCCCAGTTGGCATAAATATTCCAGAATTCATCAAATACATAACACAAAAAGACAACAAAAACGCTATTTTAAAAATTAAAGAAAAAAATAGTTTNCCCGCCATTTGCGGACGAGTTTGCCCACAAGAAGAACAATGTCAAAAAATGTGCATCCTTGGAAAGAAAGGTGACCCTATATCCATTGGACGACTAGAACGTTATGTAGCAGATGAGGAACAAAAAAAAGACATAAAAATACCTCAAACAACGGCAACTAATGGCAAAAAAGTAGCAGTAATCGGTGCTGGACCAGCAGGTTTAACCGTTAGTGCTGATCTTGCAAAACTTGGATATTCTGTTGAACTATTTGAAGCCTTACACACTGAAGGCGGTGTTTTAGTGTACGGTATTCCAGAATTCAGATTACCAAAAAACATTGTAAAAGCTGAAGTAGACTATATTAAAAAACTTGGCGTAAAACTAACACCTAACGCATTAATTGGACGCCTTTTTACAATTGAAGATTTATTCCAAAAAGATTTCAAAGCAGTGTTTATAGGCACAGGAGCTGGACTACCAAAATTCATGAACATACCTGGCGAAAATCTTAACGGTGTTTACAGTGCAAACGAGTTTCTCATACGTGTAAACCTGATGAAAGCTTACAAATTTCCTGAATATAAAACGCCCTTAGGCATAGGTAAAAAAGTTGCAGTTATCGGAGGAGGCAATGTAGCTTTAGATTCTGCCCGATCAGCCATACGTTTAGGTGCAGAAAAAGTCTACATCAACTACCGCAGAAGCAAAACCGAAATGCCTGCACGGGAAGAAGAAATTCTAAACGCCGAAGAAGAAGGCATAGACTTCAAATTCTTAACAGCTCCAACAAAATTTTTCGGAGACGAACACGGCCATGTAAAAGCTATGGAATACGTAACAATGAAACTTGACAAACCAGACGCGTCTGGCAGATGCAAACCCATTCCAATCAAAGGGTCAGAAACAACACTATGTGTAGACACAGTAATTATTGCAATTGGACGTACCCCAAACCCTATTATTCAAAACACCACAAAAGGTCTTCAAACCATTGCAGATGGCATCATTGCAATTAACCGACAAACAGGCAAAACCAGTCTAAACGCCGTCTACGCAGGAGGCGACATAGCAACAGGAGAAGCAACAGTCATAAGCGCAATGGAATCAGGCAAAATCGCCGCAAATAGCATTCACGAATACCTCAAAAACCAGTAACAAAAAACAAAATTCAACCATCCCATTTGACGAGTTTTCACCTATAGACAACGGTAGTTATTTGTATTTGAACAAAAATATAGCATTGTTAAAGCTTACCAAACTTTTAGATAAATATCAACCCCTATATCACATTTAAAAACAACCTTAAACCACCGAATAAACTTACCAAATGATGCAACACACCACCAATAATTTAGAGCAGAAAGAGTTTTTCATAAACAAGTAATTGGTTGGAGCATACGTTAGTACAGCAAAACAAATTCTGAATAGGTGTATAATTTTTTGGTAAAGTATAAACAGGATGTCTCTTCTTTCAATAAAAGATGTAAGCAAATATATTTGAGGTTAACCCGTATGTTGATGAGTGACGTAATTTATAAAAGGAAATCCATTAGAAAGTATCAACCAGATTTTTTGGATGAAAAAACGCTACAAGATATCCAAATTTTTTTTGCAGAAATCAAGCCGCTTTATTGTGACATTAAAGTTGATTTTGTTATTGTAGATAAAAAAAGTGTTAAGAGCATTTCTTCAATTCATTCGCCGCATTATATTGTTGTTAACAGTGAAAATAAACATGGTTATTTGGTTAATGTTGGATTCATGTTACAGCAGGTAGATTTGTTTTTGTCAAGCAACAGTTTGGGGGGTTGCTGGTTTGGAATGGCGCAATCCAAAGAAAAATTGTCTGACGATATGGAATTTGTTATTGCTTTTGCGTTTGGAAAACCTGCTGAAAGTTTACATCGGGAACTTGGAGATTTTAAACGTAAATCTTTAGATAAAATATCAGATGTTGTGGATAAACGTCTTGAGGTTGTGCGTCTTGCTCCTTCTGCTATGAACATGCAAAACTATTATTGTGTAACTGAAGATAACACAATTCATATGTATTGTGCGAATGCGGGTTTGTTAACGTTAAAACGTTTGGTGAAAATGCGTGAAATTGATGTTGGTATTGCACTTGCACATTTATATGTTGCTAATAGCGAGAAATTTAGATTCTTTGAGACCGAAAATCCAAAGGAGATAAAAGGATACTATTATGTTGGAAGTGCAGAAATTTAGTACACAGCCAAAAATTTTATTCAGAATTTTTTTCCACGAAAATTTTTTCGGTTTCATAATTTTTCCTACATCAACCACGTTAATAATGAACCCTGCCATATGTCCATGTGTAATACCGTTTTTTTGTTATACGTACTTTTCAACATTTTTTATGTTTATTATGATTTTGAACTAGCAAAAAAAGTTAAAACACAATCAAACGTCTAACTAAAAAACTTTTCAACTGTTTGCGCGTTACATAGATTATACTGTTTTGTGTAATCTAAAAGACAGTGAACACCACAGAGATTATTAGAAACATCTGCACATATTTATTGGAGATGTTTTATGCCTGTAGATGCACAAGATTTTAAAGTATCAAATAAAAAACCTATGTACCTTAAAAGTTTTGATTCAAGTTGGTTACCAAAATGGGCACAACAAGAAGAGTATAAAAAAATTTTAAAACAACATGCAGAAGCTCTTTTAGAGGAAAATCGGCAACATCTTATAAAAGAACAGGAATTACTCTGGGCAAATGACACTTATTCTATGTTGATTATTTTGCAGGGTATGGATGCTGCAGGTAAAGACAGCACTATTCGTCAAGTTATGTCGGGAGTTAATCCACAAGGTTGTAGAGTTACCAGTTTTAAAACTCCGTCAGCAGAGGAACTTAGGCATGATTTTTTGTGGCGACACGTAAAAGCACTTCCCGAGCGAGGAAGTATAGGCATTTTTAACCGTTCTTATTATGAAGATGTCCTTATTGTAAAAGTTCGTCCTGAAATTTTTGTTAAACAAGAACTGTTAAAAAATAAAGATAACACGCTGTTTTGGGAGCAACGTTATGAAGACATAAACCTTTTTGAACGTCATCTTGTTAGAAACGGAACTATAATTCTCAAATTTTATCTTCATATCTCAAAAGAAGAACAAAAAAATCGTTTACTCAAACGACTTAAAAACTCAGAAAAAACTTGGAAGTTTTCTCTAACAGATCTTGAAGAACGCGCTAAATGGTCAGAATATGAAAAAGCCTATGAAGAAATGCTTAACAAAACCAGTACAGAATGGGCACCTTGGTATGTTATACCGGCAGACAGAAAATGGGTTGCACATACCTTGATTTCAGATGTTATTGCTGCAGAAATTACTAAACTTGATTTGAAATATCCAACATTAAATATGTCTCAAAAAGAAGCATTGATTAAAGCTAAAAATGAATTGGAAAAAGAATGATGGTGGATTATAAATGGTGTTTTTAGGTTTTGTGCACGAATAGTTGCTGGTGTAATAATGTTTGTTAGTGGTTATACATACATTATGTTGAATTTTTCGTTTAATCATTTTATAAAAAGATGTAATTGTAATGTTTAGTGTAGATAAAAAATAAGTGACTAAATATAGAACTGATAATTGTTGAAAGAAAAAGGGTGTATTTTGGGAAAACATATAAGTACGATTCTTATAACAATGTATAGAAATGCTTTGGTACATATTTGAGGTATCTTTATGAATACTAATATTAAGTCTAAATTTAATTTACGCGGTCTTTACAGTAAGAAAACGTTATCTGTTGTTTCTTTACTGTTTATGATAGTAATAGTTTCTTCTCCTTTTGTTTCAGTGTACAATGGAGTTTCTCCTTTTGCACTAGGAGCTGATGAAATAGTTAAAACTGCAACTGAACTTGTAAATGCTGTTGATAATGCTCCAGATGGTGAGTCAGTTGTTATTTCACTTGGTCAAGATATTGCTCTTGAGGACACACTTGTGATTCCAGCTAACAAGAATATAACTTTAGTAAGTGATAGTTCAACTAGATCATATAATTTGATTGGTGTGGATGATAAAAGCACTGTTACTGTTGAATCTGATGGTGAGTTAGTGCTTAGTGGTGTTATTGTAACTCATCCATCTAATGCTATAGGTGCTGGTGTGTGCATTGAAGAGGGGGGAAAGCTCACTATGACTGGTGGTCAGATTTTTAATAACACAATTACTGGTAATGGTGGTGGAGTTCTTAATGAGGGTTATTTTGTTTTATCTGGTGGCGCAATTTTTAACAATACAGCGTCAAGAGGTGGTGGTGTGTATAATAATAATAACTTTAACATCACTGGTGGCGAAATCTATGGTAACAAAGCTGCAAATGGTGCTGGCGTGTATAATGATAACGGTGAGTATTTTGAAATGTCTGGTGGTAGAGTTTGGAACAACACAGCTACAACTGATGGCGGTGGTATATGCACTGATGGTGACTTTATTTTATCGGGCGGCTCGATTTTCAATAACACAGCAGCAAGTGGTGGGGGTGTAAATCACGGTGATGGTTTCTTTAGAATGTCTCGTGGTGAAATTGCTAACAATACAGCTATCGATGGTGGTGGTATCTATGCTAGTAGTAATGTTACACTATCTAATACTGGTTTAATTTTCAAAAATGTGGCATCAAGTAATGGTGGAGGTGTTTACGTTGCTGTAGGTAGCGAAGGCATCTTTAGCATGACTGATGGCATAATTGCTAATAACACAGCTGTAAATGGCGGTGGTATGTATCTCCAAAATGGCAATATTACTATGACTAGCGGCAAAATCGAGAATAACACAGCATCAAACAATGGTGGTGGTATTGGTTACTCTAGTAGTCGTAGCAGTCTTGAAAGAATCAGAGTTGCTAATGCCGCAGAGTTTTTAAGGAATCGCGCTTCTGTAGCATACAATATAACCGCGTCTGATATAGAATTATACAATGAAAATATAGGTAGTAGAGTTATTAAATCAAACGACTTCCAATACTTGTATAATAACTATGATATACAATACACTTGGGGCACAGTACTTGAAGTTAACAATGGTAATGAAACAGAACCTTCAACATCTCCAAGCTCAACACCTACCTCATCAGCCACCCCAACACCAACTAGATCGGCCACGCCCACTCCCAGTGACCATACAGGTATTTCACATGATACAGTACTTATTGTAGTTGCTGTGGTTATAATTGTAGTTGCTGCTTTGGTTATTGTGGGTTTAGTTTTCTATTTCCCAAAACGTAACGAGCAACAAGCAGAACAAGATTGGATTGATTCAATGGGTTCATCCAACTCGTCTGGTTCTGACTCTGGCAGATCAGGTAATTCAGGCAATTCCGGCGGAATTGATTTTGGCGATGACAACTCAGATACGTTTTAGATAATAAAACAACCACTGATTTTTCAGTGGTTTTTTATTTTTAATTTAAACTATTAAAACCCAACTATTTAATATTTTTTTCATGTTTTCATCAAATTTTATTTAAAATATAAAATATTGACGTGTTTTATGCATGTTTTTAGTTTTTCTTTCGCGAAACAGTTTTATTGTTGATTAATACAAAGGTTATTAATTAGATGCTAACATCAATTATTATAGAATGGAAGTGTTATGGTATTAATCGCAGGTGTTGATGAAGCAGGTCGGGGTTGTGTTATTGGGCCATTAGTAGTTGCAGGTGTTGCTGTATCAAACGAAAAAATATCTGACCTTATTGCCTTAGGTGTTAAAGATTCAAAACTTTTATCACCGAAAAAACGAAATGAACTTTTTCAAGAAATCTTTAAAATAATTCAAAAATTTAAAGTTATAAAAGTACCTCCACTTGAAATTGATAAAGCTGTTGAATGCCAAATACGTCTACACAAACTTAATCGTTTGGAAGCTAAAACTATGGCACAAATTATAGAGCACTTTTGCCCAGACGAAGTTTACGTTGATGCAGCAGATACACTTGAAGAACGATTTGCAACACATATACAAGAACATCTCACAATTAAACCAAAAATTATTTCACGACACAAAGCTGACCAACTTTATCCAATTGTTTCTGCTGCATCCATAATTGCAAAAGTAGAACGCGACAAAGAAATTGAACAAATAAAAAACGAGTTCGGTGACATAGGTAGTGGCTACATGCACGATAAAAAAACCCAAAATTTCCTCATTCAATGGTTAAAAACCAACACAGACTATCCACCGTTTATTCGAAGATCTTGGAAACCAGTCAAAAAAACTCTAAACGAACGCAACACAATCCAGCAAAAACTATTCTAACGTTACTACTCAACTGATTCCCATTATTTGCGGTGTATTTACAACAAAATAATGGTTATTCTTATTTTTCTTATTTCACAACCATAATTTTGTAGAAAAACAACTGTACATAATGACTTATGCATGTAACATAAAAATAAACGTTAACTTTAATTATTTCAACTCTTTTATGTTGAGTATATACGTGTTAAATAATTCAAAATACGAATACTTAAAACACAAATGCCGCAGACATACACCAACAAAATACATATCCCACCGCCAAACACTAATTGTGACTAAAGCCTACTATACACCCATGTTGAGCAGTAACATTCTAACAACTATCAATAACACAAACAATGTACCAACTATTCAATCCACAACAAATAACAACCATTTAAAATCAACACAAAAAATCTCACAATCAACCACATAAAAAATTAGATTCTACTGCAAGAACCATCAATCCTATAGGAAGAACTATAATAGGGTTCACTCGTTGATGATTTAACATGAAACTACATATCAAACAACCATTGTAACATTGCGTACATAATTGTTCGCCATACTTACCAAACATTTACTTCAAATACTAACATAAAAACTAATCTAAAATAATAAAAATACGCCATATACGTTTTGTTTACAATGTTTAACAAACTTTAAAACACTATTTTCAATTTGAAGCTTAATTTTTTTTACGCTACATTTGTTCAACAAACAAAATTTCCAGAAAACTAAATACATACTTTTATTTTAAGAGAAATGCTTAATTAACAAAAATAACGCATATTAACATATATAGAAGGCTTTAAAGATATGGCTAAATTTACCCTAATAATTTATGATGCACCAATGGTAAAAGAGCGAACATTAACTGCTTTAAGATTTGCTTGGACTGCTGATTTAGAAGGGCATAAAATTCAAATTTGGTTATTTGAAAACGGTGTATATCTGGCAAAAAAAAATCAAAAACCCGCTCAAGGTTTAGTAAATCATGGCCAAATGCTTGAAGATTTAATTAACACTGGTGTTGAAGTAAAAGCCTGTATTGTTTGCGCAGAAGCCCGTGGAATATCATCTATAGAGTTAATTGATGGCGTCAAACTTGCAACAATACATGATTTGATAGAGTGGACCGCAAACAGTGACAAAGTAATTACTTTTTAAAAGTGACTTATTTTGAATGAGAGTTTAAATGTTAAAGGTAAAATGTGTCCAATACCTGTGGTGTTAACCAAGCAAAAACTAGCAAAAATGCAGTCAGGACAAATATTAGAAGTTACAGGCGAAGGCGAATTAGAGTTTGATAACATTCAGCGTTGGTTAAAAAACAATAATTACAAAATTGTTGAAGCAACAAAAACTGTCAATGAATTTAAAATATTAATATTGAATTTTTAAGGGTGAATTTTTAAGGGTGAATTTTTAAGGGTGAATTTTTAAGGGTGAATTTTTAAGGGTGAATTTTTAAGGGTGAATTTTTAAGGGTGA
>WRNB01000053.1 GCA_009776805.1 Candidatus Bathycorpusculum grumuli
CAGAAAGGCTTTGATTTTTATTTCTTTAATATTTACGGTAACCATGGTTTTTTCTTGTTTTATTTCAGTGTTTAATGACGTGTCTCCATTTGCATCTGGAATGCCTGATAAAATAGTTAGTAATGAAACTGAACTAAAAAATGCTGTTAATAACGCTGCAGAACCCCAAGTTATCATGTTTGATAAAGATATCGCGCTCACGGAACCACTTGTTATTCCCAAAAACAAAGATATCACATTAACAAGCAACAACAATAACGATGAATTTTTTAAATTAATTGGCGCAAATAACCAAACCACCCTTACCGTTAATGACGGTGGCGTATTGACACTTGCAGATGTTATTGTAACTCATACTGCAGATTCTACTGGTAGGGGGGTAACAATTAATTCTGGCGGTAAACTCACGATGTCTACGGGTATAATAACTGGTAACACAATGTCTAACGAATGTTGGGGCAATAAAATTCAAGAGGATGGTGGAGGTGTATATAATGCTGGCGATTTTAATATGTTGGGTGGGGAAATTTCTGATAATACTGCGCCGCATGGTGGTGGTGTGTACGTGGCTTATTGTGGCTCTTTTAAGTTATCTGGTGGCGAGATTATCAATAATAAAGCCCGTTACACGGGTGCTGGTGTGGATGTGGAGCTTTTTACACATTCGAATAGTTCGGGTTATTTTAGCATGTCGGGTTACTTTAGTATGAGTGGTGGTGTTATTGTTAATAACACGGCTCAAGTTTATGGTGGTGGTGTGTCTAATTGGGGCACTTTTGATATGTCTGGCGGTTTGATTGCTAGCAATGCTGGCCCTCAGGGTGGTGGTGTGCACATGATGAAGGGTTCTTTTAGTATATCGGGTGGTGTGATTGCCAATAATACAGCGCGCGAGGGTGGTGGCGTGTATCAGTTTTTTGAATCTAACTTTAGTATGTCTGGTGGTGAGGTTTCTAACAATAAAGCTACTGATGGTGGAGGGGTGTATATTGATAGTGATTTCACTATGTCGGGTGGTATAATTTCGGGCAACAAAGCATCTAATAGTGGTGGTGGTGTGTATATTGGACTTGGCACTTTTAGTTTAATAAGTGGTACGCTTTCGGGTAACACTGCAAGAGTTGGTAATAATGTGTATCCTTCTGATGGTGATGAGCGGTTGTTTGGTGATGTTTCTATTTTTGGGGTTGTGATGGGTGTTGTTGTTGGTGTGAGTGTTGTTTTGTTTGTTTACTCCAGAAAGTCTCGTGTAAATAGAGGAAGAATGATCAGTTAGGTTGGTGGCCAAGTTATGTGTTGGTTGTCTTTTTTTGTTGGGGTTTTTGTTAGAGTTTGAATGTGTTTTTTGGTATTTTTTGATTGGTTGTTGATGTAGGGTTTGGTGTTGTTGTGGTTTTTTTTGTTTTATATGTTCAACTAAGTTTTATGTGCTGTTTTCAAAGATGTGTCTGTCATGTATTAGGTCTCATCGGAAATTATGATGAGGGTGGTTGGTTTGTTTTATGTTTGTTAGTGTTTTATTGGTGGAATTTTTTGTAAATGGTGTAGATTTTTTGTTTGTTTTGGTTTTTGGTTAGTTGAGTTGGGTTTGGGTGTTATTTGGTGTTTGGTGGTGGGTGTGTGTTTTGTTGGTGGGTTGTTGTTGTGGTGTTTGTCTTTTTTTGGTGGTGTGTGTTTTTGGGTTTTGGTGTGAGTGTTGTTTTGGTTTTTGTTTTTTTTGGTATGTTGTTTGTGGGTAATATTGGAGTAGATGAGTTATGTGTGGGGTATTGTGTATTGAGGCATTGTTGATTGTTGTTTTAGATATGGTGTGTAATGTTTGGGTTGGGTATTTAATATTTTTATTGTGTGGTTATAAATTGGATGTTGTGATTATTTTGTAGTGAAAATGTTATGTGTGATATTGATTATGTGTGTTTGTGTTGGAAAAGTTAGTGAAAATAACTGTTTTTATTCAAGTTTTTATGGGTGGAAACTAGAGTTTTTATCTATGGTGGATGCCTATTTTTTCAAGCAAGTATATAAGCGTCCGTTCCTTTTAAATAAAAGGTGACGATACGATACAAAAACATTATTGTTTCCTACGTGGATATACATGTGATAAAAACGTAAGCATAACCAAAGTACGTATGCGCCAAAAACTAGATACAAAAATGTTTTTAGAAAAAATTATTGAATTATTACCAAGTTACAAAAAAGGTTGCTATAATAAGTGAACAAGTTATTTGATTTAACAGGAAAATTAGTTCTTGTTACAAGAGCAACCTATGGTTTAAGTATAAAGTACGTAAAATCCTTAATCAATCAAGGTACAAATATTGTTATTACCGCTCGAAAACTCTATAAATTAAAGCAGGTTAAAAAAGAAATTAAAAACATAGAAGACAAATGCTTTATGGTGTCATGTGATGTTAGTAAAACAAATAAAAACATTTCAATGACAACCAAGGTTAAAGAGTATTATGAAAATGTTATTATAGTTAATAATGCCGGAATTGGCAAACTTTTCTCTATTAACACTAAAAAATGTGAAGAATTACTTTCAATTATTAACATCAAACTTACGTTATTTACTATATTACATGGGAAGTTAGTAAAATTATGAATGAACAAAAATGTGAAAAAATTATCAACATTGTCTCCATACATTCAACAATTAATTTTTTGGGAATTTCAATGCCAACTTATTGTACCTCAAAAAGCACTATATGGCTGCTAACAAAAACTTTAGTAACTGAACGGACTAAATATAACATTACAGTTAACACTATTAAACAGAGATACTTTCTAAGTGAGTTGACCAACAGTATTATTGCTATTGAGGAATCCCAAAAAGCGATAAAACGCTACTGCCCAATGAGTAGAGTTGGGTGTGATGACGAATTAGATGAAGCTATTACATATTTTACTTCCGACACCTCTTCTTACACTACAGGCCAGCTTTTGATTATTGATGACAATTGGACCACTTTAGTGAGTGAGGTACAATTTTTATGAATAAAGCAGTACTACATAGCCTTTCTTATGGAATGTATGTTATTGGTACAAAAGATGGGAAAAGAAATGTAGGTTGTGTAGTCAATACAGTGACACAATCAACATCTAATCCTGTAACATTAACTGTTTGCATCAATACGGATAACTATACAAACATTTGTGTTAAACAGACAAAAGAATTTACTGTATCTATTTTATCTGAGAAAACTAAGGCAAATGTATTTGGAATTTTTGGGTTTAGCAGCAGTCGAGATAAAGATAAATTTGCGGAAGTACCATTTAGTTTAACTCTCTCAGGATTACCATATATTAACGAGGGCGTCACAGGTTATCTTCAATGCAAAGTAATTAACTTTATTGAAAATTTTACCCACACCATTTTTATAGCTGAAGTACAGGAAGCTGAAAATTTATTCAAAGAACCACCAATGACCTATGCATATTACCATAATGTTATAAAAGGAAAAACCCCGCCTAAAGCATCAAGCTATGTGGAAGAAAAACAAAAAGTAAGCCTACAAGAATCATTTGTGTGTAGTGTTTGTGGTTGGACATATTTGGGCAGTAAAGAAGAATTTGAACGACTACCCAATGATTTTGTATGTCCAGTTTGTGGGGCAACTAAAAGCGCATTTATACCTCAGTTAAATGAGTATAAAAAATAATAAAAATAAGGAGATTTAAAAATGGTAAATTTAAAATGCACTAAAACTGAAAAAAATTTGATGGAAGCGTTTGCCGGCGAAAGTCAGGCACGCAACAAATACACCTACTTTGCATCTAAGGCAAGAAAGGATGGCTATGAACAAATTGCTGCCATATTTGAAGAAACCGCAGGCAACGAAAAAGAACATGCTAAAATGTGGTTCAAATTACTTTGTGGAGGCGAAATCCCAGCAACCATCAATAATCTACAAGCGGCTGCTATGGGGGAGCATGAAGAATGGACTGAAATGTACAAACGTATGGCAATTGAAGCACGAGAAGAAGGATTTAATGACATTGCGTTTCTTTTTGATGAAGTAGGTAAAATCGAGAAAGAACACGAAGAACGTTATCTTAAATTGCTTAAAAATCTTAAAGACAACACGGTTTTTGCAAAAAAAGAAAAAACAGTTTGGATTTGTCGTAACTGTGGTCACATAATAGATAATGAGACTGCTCCACAAAAATGCACAGTTTGTGATCATCCACAAGCATACTTTGAGTTACGTGTGATTAATTATTAAGGAGAAGAAGTACATGCGAAATCAAAAATTTTTTATCTGCAAACATTGTGGGAATTTGGTAGAATTAATTGACGATAAAGGCGTGTCGTTGGTGTGTTGTGGCGAAAAAATGTCTGAACTCATACCTAATACGGTTGATGCAAGTATGGAGAAACATTTGCCTGTGGTAGTAGTCTCAGATGATCGCCTTCATGTTGAAGTAGGCAGCGTACTACACCCGATGCAAGAGGAGCACTATATACCTTTTGTATATGTAGAAACAGAACACGGTGGTCAACGTAAATATCTAAAACCTGGTGAAGAGCCTAAACTTACGTTTAGTTTTTCAAATGATAAAGCAATAGCTGTTTACGCTTATTGTAATCTACACGGACTTTGGAAAACCAAACTATAATTTCAAACTCACCATTGCAGTATTTTATCTACAATTTTTTTATTTATTTTAAGAATTAATTTGTATACCTTATGTATTCAGCTTTTGTATCTTTAACGTATTATTATCGAACACAAACGCGTAAATATGATGGACCTTAGACGCTATTATTTATCGACAAAAAACGTATGTACTGTCTAAATAACTCAAATGCACTACTAAAGCACAAATATCACAATAACTCGTCAACAAAATATACACTCTACCATAATAACACCTAATATCTATTAAACAACCATATTTGCAGGCTAAAAACGACACGAAGGCTTAAAATTTAACGAAAAACAAGTTAAATAAAGACACGTTTTCGTTGAGAGCTTAATACATACTAATACGATATTACATTTGAGTTAAGTTTTTAATCTTCAAAACAAAATATTAATTGGTTTACAATAAGTGAAAAAACTATTTACAATGTTGACAGTTTTTCTATTGTTTTTAATAAGTGTACCCCTTATCAGTGCTCAACCTGACGAATTTAACACCGTACCATCAGAAACATTAGCTGAGACTATTAATACAGTTTTAAACGGCGTACAAGAACAGAATTCTTCTTGGAACGTTATTTATGACCAAATATTTTGCCGACAAGACACCAGCGTTTATGATAACGTTATTGCTGAAGCTTTAAGCAGACAGGATTACAAAGAAGTCATTTTTATAGCGCGACTTGCAGAACTCAACAATTATACATCACAAATTCTAAATGAAAGTTTAAAAACCGCACTGGAACATATGCCAATGGCAGGCAGTTTTCCAATAACCTATACTGATGAAGATTTCCCAGATAGTTTTAGTGTATATGATCGCTACATGTTAAATGCGTACCGTTACGCTCAAACATTTAATATGACACGTTGGGATATAAATGCAGCTTACAATGATTTTGTAAAAGCATACAATACTCCACATGTTGGAAGTGTAAACGGTGAAATGCTTTGGATAAATCCGAAACTAAATTATGCCTACTCATTTTTATCCCGTTACTATGATGAACATGCACAAACTTTGAGTATGTTTTTGCTTTTTGACCAAAATGGGGCTAATGTTTCCACGTTTTATATTGAGGATGTTTGGTTAAATACTCAGGCGCATTGGAATGGCAGTATTTATGGTTACTCGGGTAAAAGTGGTGTGGTGGAGTGTGAGATGGGTAATTTTGCTATGATACTTACACAATATCAAAATAGTCAAGGTGAAATTCCTTATTTTGATAGGGTGGTGGTTGATTTAGAAAATAAACTATTGATTAATCAATTTAACTCGCCAGGTTGGGGTGATGAAGGTGTCATAAAGCATGCTGATGGAAATCCTCAAAACAGACTTTATGAAACCATGGGTAATCTGTTAGCGTTGCAAATGCTTTACCCACAATTCACGCAAGATAGTCAAACAAATTTTAGGTCTATGTTAACCAGTAGTTGGAAAGGCTTGATAAACAGTAATCTATACAATAATTATCGATTCAGTTTCATGAATACCTCAACAGAAGTAGCAGACATCTATAGCGATGAAGCTTCTCTTTTAGGCGCAATGATACTTTTTCTCTATGGTATAATACCGCAAACAGGAAGTTTAGATATACCTGCTATTGAAGAGAAATATCAAGACTATCGAACTTGTTTTCAAACAGAACAATGGCGGTTTAATTATTCGGATCGTTCGATTCGTATTCCTATTCTTAAAGGTGATTTGTCATTTATTTTTGGTTTGCAAGAGGTTTTACAGAATTTTTCTGCAGATGGTGTGTATGATATATATTTTAGTAGTGATTGGAATAGTATTGTATCAATAGATCTTGTTGATAGTTCATTGGATTTGGTTAATACGGGAAGTTCTGGGCAGGTAACTTGTGTGTTGTGTGTGGTGTTTGTGTTGATTTTAGTGGTAACTATTTCTTTAATTATAGTGTTTAGTTATTTTAGAGGTAAATCAAAAATTAAATGGGTTTAACTGGTTAGTGTTTGTCTGTTTTTAGTGGTGTATCATTTTTTGGGTAGTTATGTTTGGATGTTTGTTGTATTTTGGTGTTATTGGTTGGTTTTTTGTTTTTTGGTGTTTTTGTTTTGTAGGTGTTTGGTGTGGCGTTTGTTAGGTTGATAGTGTTGATTGAATATTAATTATTTCTGTTTGTTTGTTTTTTGTTTTTGTTGTGTCAAGTTTGTGATTTGAGTTTCGTAAGTGTTTTTTAACATACCTTATATATTTGTGGGAATGTTTTTAGATAATTAGTGCTGTAAATGCGACTGGAAGAGACATTAAGTGAATTTGAGTGTAACTTTATGATCGACAATGGGAATTTTCAGTTCTGTCAAATTATGCAGAATTTGGGGATAATTGTCAGTTTTTCTTTGGCAATGCAAGAGAGAAAAGGGTTGTTTGAATTTGAAAATAATGCTGTAACTATTAAAAAGTGAGTTTAAAACTACATTATGTTAGTAGTTTTTGTTATGGTTTAGAATAGTTGCATGTAAGGTTTTTATTCAACCTAAGTACACCATAAGCTTAACCGGGATATGTAAACAGCAAATATAGAAAAATATTAAACCCTGCAGAGTGAGTGAGAATTATAATGTATAAAACACCCAAAGATTTCATGGAATATGTAAAAAATAGAAATCCAAATCAGCCAGAATTTCATCAAGCAGTAAACGAGGTTGTTACTTCTGTTTGGTCAGTAATAGAAAATAATCCTAAATACCAAGCAGCTAACATTTTAGAACGGATAATTGAACCAGAACGAGCAATTATATTCAGAGTCACTTGGACTAATGATAAAGGTGAAATAGAAGTAAACAAAGGTTACAGAATTCAAATGAATGGTGCAATTGGTCCATACAAGGGTGGTCTTCGTTTTCATCCAAGCGTTAATCTAAGTATACTAAAATTTTTAGCGTTTGAACAAGTGTTCAAAAACTCTTTAACTACTCTACCAATGGGCGGTGGTAAAGGAGGTTCAGATTTTGATTCTAAAGGTAAAAGTGACACTGAAGTTATGCGTTTTTGCCAAAATTTTATGTTAGAACTTTCACGCCATATCGGCCCAAACACTGATGTACCAGCTGGAGACATGGGTGTTGGTAGCAGAGAAATTGGATTTATGTTTGGTATGTACAAAAAACTACGAAACGAAACTACAGGTGTACTAACAGGTAAAGGCCTTAACTGGGGTGGCAGTTTAATCCGTCCTGAAGCAACAGGATATGGTGTTACATATTTTGTACAAGAGATGCTTAAAACACGTAATGAAGATCTTAACGATAAAACTGTTGCCATTTCAGGTTCAGGTAATGTTGCCCAGTTTGCAGTAGAAAAAGTCAATGAACTTGGTGGTAAAGTAGTAACATTATCAGATAGTAACGGAACTATTTATGACAGTGAAGGCATTGATTGCACAAAACTTGCTTACGTGATGAACTTGAAAAATAATCAACGTGGTCGAATTAAAGAATACGTTAATGAATACAAAAACGCTCAATATTTGGAAGGACAACGCCCTTGGGGAGTTGAATGTCAAGTTGCATTACCTTGCGCCACTCAAAACGAACTTAGTGGTGAAGATGCTCAAACACTTGTTAAAAATGGTTGTTATTGTGTAGGTGAAGGTGCAAACATGCCTACAGAACCAGAAGGTGTAAAAATATTTCTAAAAAACCAGATACTTTATGGTCCAGGTAAAGCGGCAAACGCTGGTGGTGTAGCGACATCAGGATTAGAAATGACTCAAAACAGTATGCGACTTTCATGGACACGTGAAGAAGTTGAT
Organism: Candidatus Bathycorpusculum grumuli; assembly: GCA_009776805.1. Lineage (GTDB taxonomy): Archaea > Thermoproteota > Bathyarchaeia > Bathyarchaeales > Bathycorpusculaceae > Bathycorpusculum > Bathycorpusculum grumuli. The sequence goes on from WRNB01000053.1 coordinate 8,426, forward strand.
GCTAGATTAAAATCAATTATGAGATCAATCCATCAAACCTGTGTTAAATACGGTAAAGAAAAAGATTTCATCAACTATGTCAATGGTGCAAATATTGGTGGCTTTGTTAAAGTAGCAGATACAATGATAGACCATGGAATAACCTAATAGGTTATTTATTGAAAAATAAGTGTTTGTTTGCAAAATAGTGTGAGGTTATATTTTACCTTTTTTTTATGTTGGGTATAGTGTGTTAAGTGATTAAACGGTAATTTTAAAACACAAACATACAGGTTACGTCAATAAAATATGTATCTCGCACTACCAAACACTAATTGTGATTAAGGTCTAATAGACATTTAAAAACAATAGACCTAAGTACACACAACTTTTTTTATAACAGTTTCTTTGCAATATACATTAACAACATTAAAGGATACTTTAAATGGAAGAAAAAATGAAGTTGTTCTGTTACAGGTAAAGATGATAATGAAAGCACTTGTCCTTGAAGATATAAAAAAAATTCGTGTAATTGATGTTGAAACGCCTAACTGTAATGATAAAAAAGAAGTATTGTTAAAAGTAAATTATTGCTCATTATGTCGAACTGACGCAAAAATGTGGGCTACGGGTCAAAGAGATTTAGTTTTACCAAGAATATTAGGCCATGAAATTTGCGGACAAAAACTTGACTCTGACGAACACTACATCGTTTGGCCAGCAAGCACATGTAATAATTGCATTTACTGCAAAATGGGTGTAGAGAACCTTTGTTCAAATATCCAAGTCATAGGATTTCATCGTGACGGTGGATTTGCACAATACATAAAAGTTCCAAAAAAAAGCTTGATAAAAGTACCTAAAACAGTTCCACCTGAAATTGCATGCATGACAGAATTATTATCTTCAGCAGTAAACGCAATTGAACAAATTAATTTACAAAAAAACCAAAAAACACTCATTTTTGGCGGAGGACCAGCAGGACTCATGCTGGGACTAGTTTGCAGATACTTTGGTGCTGAACCATTTATTGTTGAAAAAAACCTTGAAAAACGCCAAAAAATAACACAATTTTGCAAAAACACAAACATACACCTACATGATATAGTTTTTGACCAATTCGATATTGCAATAAACGCTGCTCCAGACCCATCCACTTTATCAGAAGGTATTTTAAAATTAAACAATAGCGGAAAATATTGCCTATTTAGTGGATTTACAAAAAACATCAACATACCAAGCGACTTGCTAAATGAAATACATTATAAACAATTAACATTAATTGGTGCATATGGAAGTACAAAACGACAAATGAAAACAGCTTTAAAAATTTTAGAGAGCAACGTTGAAACTGTTCGTTTAATAATTCAGAAAATAATAAATCTTGAAAGTGTTCCATTAGTGTTGCCTGAAATTTTACAGGGTCAAGCTTTAAAATATGTTGTAAATTTGCAGAAGGAAAAATAATGGTAACTGAAGACAAATTAAGAGAATTTGGGCAACTAATTTGTAAAGTTGCTACAGGTAAAACTATGACTCGGGAAGAAACCTGTGAAGTTTACCGACAAATTATTTTAAACGAGCAACCTGAACTTCAGCAAGGAGCTTTTTTGTTAGCACATATTACTCGTATACCAACTACTGAAGAATTATCAGGAGTTTGGGATGCTTTAGACAGGTTTGACACTGAGAAATTTAAAGCAAATATTAACGGTGTAGTTTGTGATATTGTTGGTACAGGATCTGACGCAATGAAAACGGTGAATGCTTCTTCACCTGCTGCACTTATTGCTTCAGCATGTAATATTGCAGTTGCTAAAAAGGGTGCTAAGAAGGTAACAGGTGTTTCTGGGGCGTCAGAAATTTTTGAAATTCTTGGTGTTAACTTATCAGGGCCCATGATTAAAGCTAAACAAAGTTTAGAGGCACATAATATTTGTTATATGCCAGGTGAAGCGTTTTTGAAGTCTGGTTGGGCGAGGCTTATTCAATTTATGCGGTTTACTTCAGCATTTAATATTGTTGGACCGTTGACGATGCCGTGTGAGAATACAAATTGTATTGTAATTGGTGCTTATGCGCCACATGTGTGTGACCAGCTTATTGCTATTTTAAAAGAAATTGGAATTAAACATGCTATATCACCATATGGTATGGTAAATGGTGTTGACAAAAACTTGGGTATTGACGAGTTTTCACCATGTGGCCCGACAAGAGTTGTTGAGTTAAAAAATGGAAAAATTCAAACCTATACTGTGTATCCAGAAGATTTTGGTATAAAAACGCATACATTTTTTGATGTAGCGTCCTTTAACAAAGCATACGATAATGCTATGTCTATTAAACGTGTGCTTTCAGGTAAATATGATGATCCGTTAGCGGATTTGTTTTGTATGAATGCCGCAGCTATTTTGTATACGTCAGGTACTAGTAAATCTTTTAAAGATAGTATGGAAAGAGCACAGCAAGCACTAAAAACAGGTAGAGCTTTAACACAGTTAAACCATTTAATTGAGCAACAGGCTTAACCAAAAAACATGTTAAAAAAGTGAAATAACATTGTTAAACTGTGTAAAAATTATGATCTTGAAAAACAAGACACGTTATTTTTTGTATTAGAAATGTAAAATGAACATGTTTTTATGTAGTTGTTAGTTGTTTGTCACTTAAAAATGTGGTGGTATTGTTAATTTTTTTGAGTTAATTTTTATGTTTTGTTATCAGTGTCGGATATTTTTTTGTTGCGGTTTTTTGGGGTGGATACTTTTTTAAAGATGTTTTCTAACATGTCGTCTTGTGTTTGTCGGTGTTTTTCAAAGTATGGAATTTTTTCAATAAGAATAGAGACTTCGCGTAAAGCTGTAGGTACCAGTGACAAACTAAATACAATTACCCAGTGTAAAGCAGTTATGTTAGATAAACCAAATACGTTATTAAATGGAGTTACAACTAATACTGCAAGTACAAAGAGCATTAATATAGCACAACCAACTAGTGGTTTATTGTTTTTGATAGGTGTCTTAAAGATTGATTTTGTACTGCGAACATTAAAGACGTGAATTATTGAAGTCCAACTTGTAATCAAGAAAGCCATTGTTTGACCTATTGCCGCCGATGGCTCCATTGTATCAGATATCGATATAAAAGTACCTATGTAATAACCTATCAGTACTACGATTGAACAAAAAATAGTTTGTTGAATAATCACACGTAACAAATTCCCTCTAAAGAAAGTTTCATTACGCTTTATCGGTTTATTATTCATCAGTTTAGGGTCAAATTCTTCACGGGAAATATTTATGCCCGGAATACCATCACCTAACAGATTAATTAATAACAACATAACTGGCGTAAACATGATACCCCAACTAGCCAATTGAGCATACAACATAATGATAATTTCACTTAGGTTACAAACTAAAAGAAAAGTAATAGTTTTTTTGACGTTTTCATATACACATCTGCCTTCGCCTACAGCATCAACAATTGTAGCAAAATTATCATCAACCAAAACCATGTCAGATGCACTTTTAGCTACTTCAGTGCCAGTTTTACCCATTGCAATACCAATGTCAGCTACTTTCAATGCTGGTGCATCATTTACTCCATCACCAGTCATGGCGACAACTTCACCATTAGTTTGCCATGCTTTTACAATACGAAGTTTATCCTCAGGAGATACCCTAGCATACACTGAAAAATTTCTAACGGTATCATTTAATTCTGCTTCAGAGATTTCTGCAAGTTGGGCACCAGTTATAACACGTTGGCCTTCTTCTAGAATGCCTAAATCTTTAGCAATAGCACTAGCTGTTGCAGCATGATCGCCTGTAATCATTATAGTACGGATACCAGCTTGTTTTGCTTTTTCAATTGCAACTGCTGCTTCAGGACGCGGTGGATCAATCAAACCAACAAGGCCATACAATTTAAAATCCTGTTCTAATTCTGCTAAATTGTCATCCTCTGGCATCTCGTTTATATGCTTACCCGCCAAAGCAATAACACGCAACGCTTTTGAAGCAAGTTCATCATGCACGCGTTGAGCTGCTTCCAAATCAGACGCAGACTCAGCAGAAAGATGCAGCCTATCAAGAGCACCTTTAGTTAACACCATATAACCATCAGGACGGTCCTTTAAGAACACTGTCATTTTTTTACGGTCTGAAGAAAACGGAATTTCCGCTACTCGCGGATACTCATGTGTAGCCTTATCCACACTGTAACCTTTTTCATTCAAAAGCCTAAGTATACCAACCTCTGTAGCGTTACCCATATACACTTTATTTCCATTCTCATCTACTTCAAAAGCAGCATTACCTGCCATTGCCAAAAGTTTAAGAAACTGATCTTGTTCTTCATTAAATTCTGCATCAGCAGCAAAAGGCTCTCCACAACAAATCCAAAGCTGTTTAACAGTCATACGATTTTGAGTAAGTGTTCCAGTTTTATCAGAACAAATCACTGAAGTAGTGCCCAAAGTTTCAACGGCAGGAAGTTTCCGTATTAAGGCGTGCTTTTTTACCATTTTTTGTACGCCACTAATCATAGACAAATTTACAATTAATGCAAGGGTTTCAGGAACTGCTGCCACAGCTAAAGAAATAGCAATAAGTAACATATCACCAAATTCAGCACCATTATACAAACCCATTGCCATCATAAAAAAGGCTGAGATAAGTGCTATTGCACAAATAGTTTTACCAAGTTGATCAAGACGACGCTGCAGAGGTGTTTTTGAAGATTTACTTCCACGCAAAAATCCAGCAATTTTACCTATCTGCGTGTTCATGCCTGTATCAGTAACTACCGCTACACCACGACCAGCAGTAACAACACATCCAGTAAACACCATGTTGTGTTGATCACCCACGGGTATGTTTCCAGAAAGTTTAAGTGATGCATCTTTTTCCGCTGGTTCACTTTCACCTGTTAAAGCGGATTCATCAGAAAAGAAACATGTTGCCTCAAGTAATCTAGCATCAGCAGGAACAATGTTACCAGTTTCCAGAAAAATAATGTCACCTGGAACCAAATCAGCAGTATCTATACTCTGTTTTACACCATCACGTGCAACAACACAAATAGGTGAATTTAATTTCTCCAAAGCTTCAAGTGCTTTTTCAGTTTTACCTTCCTGAGTGATTGCTAAAATAACATTCATAACTACTACAGCTAAAATGACAAAAGACTCAACTAAACCATCGCCGTCGTGAAAGAAAGCCAACATAAAAGAAAGAACTACAGCCATAAGTAAAACAAGTACAGAAACATCTTTGAACTGGTTGAGAATTTTTTGGATCAAACTGGCTTTTTTAGGAGGATGTAACTCATTCTTCCCCACACTTGTCTGTCGCATGCTGACTTGTGCTCTAGATAATCCAACACCAGCTTGCACTTCCAACTTTTCTAATACAGACTGGGCGTCTAACTCGTACCAATTGGTGTTATCATGTGTGTCAGCTTCCATACTCTCTCAACTCCACTTATACAATAATGCAGCTTAGGCTTGCGTAAAATAGTTAATAGCGTTTATAAATTATTCTATATATGTCTTCTGCCAATCTTATCAACATTACGCCAATTTATCATCAAATGTTCATCAAACATATAAAACATAAGATTTTTGACACTAAATAACAACTAATACTCAACAAACGTTCGTCAATACCACAAAATATAAAGCAAAAACCTACACAAAACAACACATAAAAATAATGTGTCAGTTCAGTGTAATTAACAGAAAAAATTAGTGAAAAACCTCTGCTAATTCTCTGCTAATCTTCTGCTAATACGCGGCGTTGTCTATTTATCGGCTAATTTTTTGATGTGTTATCAAGGTTGATTATGTACGTATTTTTTCACGGGTCTTTTTTATCCTATGTGTCTAGGAACTGATTGAAAATAAAATTTACATTTATATGTGACTATGCTAATATTAAAGTATGGATGATACAGCAGCAAAGAGAATCCGCAACACAATACCCCTACTAAATGAAAGACAACGACGCTTATACTTAGCAAACGAAGCAAAAACCATAGGACACGGAGGCATAACCCAAGTCAGCAAAATATCAGGCATCTCAAGAGTCACAATTACCAATGGATTAA
>WRNB01000054.1 GCA_009776805.1 Candidatus Bathycorpusculum grumuli
GCCGCTCGGGTTAAGCCCAGTCTACTCAACGGTCGTTTTGACCAAGTAACGATCGGGCTAACCAGCAAGGTAAACTAAAGGCAGGATCTTTCATAAAGTCTGTTTAGTCAATGACATCAATCTAAAATTAGTCGCTGACTGAAAACTGGGGTTGGTGTGTTTGTAGGTTTGTTTTAAATGTGTTTTGTTTTTGGTGTTTTTTTTGTTTTGGAGGTGTTTGATATGGTGGTGTTTTTTAGGTTTACAGTATTGACTATACAGTTACATATTCATCTTCCTTATACACGCCAAAACAATGATTCATATATATCCACCGTAAACTCACAGTTATGAAAAATTACTCTTCAGGATTTGTATGTTAATTATGGGAGCGTGATTTTTTTAATAAGACATAAACGACTCCCACGATCACCAACACAATCACCCCTACCAATAATGCAATAAACCAAAAAGACCCCAACAAATCACATTTGTTATTCGTAATAAAAGAGGGGTATCCTTCATTTATATCGGGGTCAATTGTCCAAATGGTATCAAAATCCCAACCGACAAACGATTCCTTATTTTTCATTTCCTCAGGCGAAAGAGACACACCAGCCTCATTTGTTGTATCTCCAATAATTTTCTGGGTAGAAAGACTATAGCAACTTATCGCATCAACACCACCATCATTATAGCCAACTAAATCTCCCGCATAAGTATGCTTACCAGAAGTAATTATGTCACTTATTGTATAACTATTTTCTGCAACTACATTACCAACCCAAATATAGCCGATTAAGCCACCCGCACAAGTATTATGACCTGAAGCGGTAACAAGTATACTACCGGTAGCATAACTATTCATCACAGTTACATCACCATAACCACTATAACCGATTAAACCTCCTGCACAAACAAAATAACCTGCAGAAATAGAAGAAACGTCTGTAGCAATTATTTTGCCTGTTGCAAAGCTATTTTCTACAATTACATCAAACATGTTATAGCCGATTAAGCCACCCGCACAAGCAGGCTGATAAGTCTGAGAAGAAGATAGAGCGGTTACGTCACCTGAAGCATAACTATTTGCTACAACTATAGTACTGCTAAGACCAATTAAACCACCCGCACAAGCACGACCCTGAGAGGCCTCAGCAACTATGTCACCTGTTGTATAACTATTATTTATAACTGTATCACCACTAAGACCAATTAAACCTCCCACAGTAACAGAAGAGCCAGAAACAATTATGTTGCCTGTTACATAACTATCCACAACATCTACAGTTCTACTAAAACCAATTAAACCACCTACAGCAGAAGTAGCAGCTAATCCATTAATGTTAATGTTAACGGCTACGTTATTTATTGTTATTGCATAAGTTATTTCTCCAAATAATCCTGCATACTTTCTATTGCTGCTTTCCAGCACATACAGATTGTTTATAGTGTGACCTTGACCATCAAAAGTACCTCTAAAATCATCAATAGGAGCCCATTCATCAACAAGGTCTAGGTCGTTGTCAAGTACATAATATTTACCCTCGCTATCCTCTCCACCGATAGCAGCAAGCTGCTCAGCAGTTTTAATATGTACTGCATCCTTAGGCACCTCTTCTTGACTTGCAGCTCCAACGCAGTACGATACACCCAGTGAAGTTATCAAACCCACGAATAAACTTGCGCACAAAATCACTACAAAAACCTTAGGCACAATAGTATTACTTATTTTCATACATAAATCTCCAAAACTTTGTATATGTGTATCATCTGAAGGGATATAAGCACTTGGCATTAATATCAGTTATGGCTTTGTCAACAAAAAAATGCGTTGGAACACAACTATATTGTTCAAAATTATGGTGCATGATGCCCTAATTACGAGAAAATGCCTTCGGTGCTGCGAGAAACGCGTGAAAAAAATCCGCAACCAAACACCAGTCAATAGGTTTTAGTCTTTGTTATTTTTGTATACTAAAACTGAATAATTTAATTGTCAAATAGTTAAATTAGATGTATAGAAACACAAAAATTACGCAATCACACCAATAAAAATGACAAAACAATAATAAAAACTAACATCTACTTTGTACATTACATTATAAGATACACAAGTCCCACAATTAAAGAGATGCTCAAACTGCAATACAATGCTAAAATAGGTAGTTTCTATTTATGGTTAAATAGTTACAATAATATATTCTGCTTGGCGAGTAAGTGCCTATCCGAACCAATGATGCCTGCATTAGTGGGATGGGAGAACTAGGATAGGGTTCGCTTAACTTTTATTTCCGAAGATATTTAAAGTGACTAACTTTATTGGCTATAATGTCCACGTAGTGATTGTGTTGATGAGTTTTGTGTTGTTGGTGGTGTAGTTAGTTTGCGCTGAAGGCGTTTTATTGTTGAGTGTATAACAAACATTTATAGGCTTTTAGAAAGTTTGTATTGTTACAGACAATGGGAGAGAAGTTATGCAGAATCGTCCTGTTATAGTGGCTGTTGGTCGGACAAAGTTTGGAGAACATTACGGCAAAGAGCCTGAAAAATTAATTGAAGAAGCTTGGCTTGCAGCGTCTAATGAATGTAATTTGGAACGTAAAGATTTAGATACATGTTATATGGCTGATTATTTTTTGCCAATAACTAACAAGTTGGGTTTGGAGGAAGGTTTTCTTTCAGAATTAACTGAGCTTCATGTGCCTATGGAGGTTACGCGTTCTTTTAGTGCTGCGCTTAAAACTGCGTGTCATGCGATACAGGCAGGTGTTTACAGTATTGCTTTGGTAGGTGGTATTGAAAAGATGACTGATCGTTGGTATAAAATTCGTGATGATCTTATGTTGCTTGAGGATCCTTGGAGTTATTATGCTGGTGGAACTCCTGAAGCGAATCATGAACTTTTGTTGCGTGCATACATAAAAGAACATGGTATAACTGGTGATGCTCTTGATGTTTTGTCTGATGCTTTGGCGAAAATTGCCGTTAAGAATCACGCGTATGGTGCTAAGAATCCGTATGCTCAGTATCAGCGTAAAATTAGTGTAGAAACTGTGCAAAATTCTCGTAAATCTGCTAACAAAGCTTTAGGTTTGTTTGATTATGCTCCGATAACTGATGGTGCGACTGCTTTAATTCTTACAAGTGAAGCTGTTGCTAAAAAATTGGGTGTGTGTTTTGTGTCTGTGTATGGTTATAATTCTGCAACAGATTATCTTAATTATTCTACTCGGGATGAATTAAGTCATTTTGTTGCGGCACAGTTTGCGATGCAGGGTGTTCTTAAAAATAGTTGTTTGAATGTTTGGGATATTCCCATTTGGGAAGTTTATGATCAGTCTACAATGATGGAAATGGTTTCTTTGGAAGATTTAGGTTATTGTAAAGTTGGGTCTGCTTGGCGAAGTATTTCTGAATCATGTTTGGATAGTAAGGGTTGTTATGAAATTGATGGTAAAGAATTGTATGTGAACATGAATGGTGGTTTAAAAGCGGATGGTAATCCTATTGGTGCTACTGGGGGTGCTCAAATTCATGAACTTTTCCGACAATTAACAGGGAAAGCTGATCAACGGCAGGTATTAATTGATGGTGTGTTGCCAAAGTATGGTGGTTCGTTAGAGTTTGAAGGTTTTGGTACTAAAGCGTATGTAAACATTTTAGGGAGAGATTTAACTTGAGTAGTGAACCAATAGAGCGTCGTGTGTCTTATCTTGGTGATCGATTGCGTGCGAGTCGTTGTCAGATTTGTGGTAAAGAATATTTTGAATTACGTGATTATTGTGGAAACTGTGGTCGAGAAAGTTTTGGTAAAATGGCTAATATGGATTTGTTTTATGAGAAAGGTAAATTAGAAGTTTGTACTTTAATTGATGAGCCGACAAATAAATTTAGTAAATTTGAACGTTTTATTTATGGTATCGTTAGTTTTCATGATGGTAAAATACGTGTACCTGCGAGAATAACTGATCAAATTTTGCAAGGTAGTTTTAATCCATCGAGTTTGGAGGGTCGTGAAGTTACTCCACGTTTTAGGCGTCGATATTCTGTAGGTCAGAATGATGTTGTTCCCACGATTTCTTTAGCTTTTACTTTTACTGATGAGTATTATCCATATCAGGAATATAAAATTGTACAACCTACTAAAGAGTATGAATTGCCTGGTATTGTAGGTTATGGTGTTTATAGTTCACGTTTTCGTATAAAAGATGGTGGTATTGAGCGTGCAGTACCTTTTATAGATGAGGATTCTGTAACTGCTGCTGTTGAGGCGGGAAAATTTGCGCTTATACATTCGGGTGTTGATAGTAGTTGGGTGGGTAAGGTATATACGGGATCAGAATCTAATCCTTACGCAGTTAAGCCTATAGCTGCTAAAGTAGCTCAAGTGTTGCAACTTGGTGAAAAAGATGATGATTTGCAAGCAATTGATGCTATAGATACTGAATTTGCTTGTAAAGCAGCTACAAGTATGTTTAAAGATGCTTGTGCTATAGTGAATTATCCGTGTTCAAATATTAATTATGCTATGGTTATTGGTGCGGATAATTCTCAAGCTGCTCCACGTGGGTATCCTGGTGGTGAGCTTGATGCGTTTGTAGGTTATGGTGGAGCTGCATATATTTTTGGAAAAAAAGATGTAATTGCACAAATTGAAGGTTGGTACAGTTGTACATCTGATACACCAGATTTTTGGCGGCGTGATGGCGAGCCCTATCCAATGCATGGTGGCAGATTCACAGGTGATCCTGCATATAACAAACATGTGCGAAAAGCTGCTAGTAAAATGATGGAAAAAAGTAACTTAAAACCTTGTGATTTTGCATATTTTGTACCACACCAGCCAAATCCAAGTTTCCCAGTGCGTATAGCTAAAGATCTAGGTTTTAAAGAGGATCAATTTATGCCGGCGATTCAGATGCCTAAATTTGGTAACACTTATTCAGGTGCAGCTCTTGTTGGGTTAGCAGCAATTCTTGATGTTGCAAAACCTGATGATCTTATATTAATGGTAAGTTATGGTTCAGGTGCAGGAAGTGATGCGTATATATTGCGTACAACGAATCAAATTCTTGATAAACGGCAGCGTCAAAAAGTTAATATAAAATCGTTATCAGAAAACCAGTTTCTAGAATTTGTTGATTACTCTACCTATCGACGACTTAAACAGGGTATGTAACAGCAAATGTTGTCTTCTTTTTTTGAAACTCTATTTTTTTAATATAGTTGAAACTAGTTTTTTGGTGATCTATTTTTTAGTATTTTGTAAGTAAAATTCTGTGGTAGGTGTAGGATTTTTGGTAGTGTGTTAATATGTGGGTAGGTTTTTGTAGATTTGGTGTTTTTGTGTGTTGTATATGAATTTAGGCAGTTCTTTCTGAAAAATTTGGTGAGCTTTAATTATTTATGGTGTTAATACGGGTTTGGTTCTACGTTAAACTGTCTATTTAAAATGGTGCATTGCCGATTTTTTGTTTGTTTTGGTTTTGTTTTAGTTGTGTTTAGCATGTGCAGTAAAAAATGGGTAAGCTATTTGTTGTGTGTGTTAGAAAGCCTTTTTAATCTTTAGGTATAGCATTTTTTGGATGGGTATGTTTAAATTATCGATGTGGGTGAAAAAAGTTTCTGTTGTTGTTATACTAGTTTTATTGGTGTTAAGTACAGTTGTAGCGGTTCATTTTTTTGTTAATAGAGTTAATTTAACTCGTGTTGCCTGTTTAGGTGATAGTATTACTGAAAGTTATGGGTATCCTGAGTATTTACAGGTGCTTCTTGGTGAAGGTTCAACGGTAGCTAATTTTGGTGCTACTCGTGTTACGGTAAATTTACAAAGTAGTGATCCTTATTATTATAAACTTGATTTTCAAGAATTAAAGGATTTTAATCCAACAACTGTAGTTTTGATGTTGGGAACTAATGATGTTCGTATAGATAATTGTTTAAAAGTGGATACTTTTGTTGATGATTACAAATTTCTTATTTCGAAAATTCAAAATCAAACGAGTGCTTCATCTATTTTTCTTGTAATTCCGCCGCCTGTTTTTGATAATGGTGTGGAATTAAATTGTACTTTTCTTTCAGATAAAATAATTCCGTGTATACAACAAGTTGCTGATGAAGAAAATTTGCCTTTAATAGATCTTTATACGCCTATGTTTGATTGTTCTGAACATTTTTTTGATGGTGTTCATCCTGATAAAGTTGGTGTCCAAATAATTACTCAAATAATTTATGACACAATTAAAGCATACTAACACTGTTTATGGCCTGTATCCGTTAAGTGTACAAAGTGCTAATGTTGCAGCAGTAATATCTGCTGTAGTTCCAGGATTGTAATGATTTTCTGCCTTACGCAGATACTGGTCAAACTCTTTTAACGCCACCCTACCTAGCAAAGTTGCAGCACCACCCAAATCAAATACTTTTTTTGCTTCTAACGTGACTTCTTTAGCTTTTACATCTCCAACTTTTCTGGCTATAAACGTGTCTGGATGTTGAGCAAGAATTTTTAAAAAAGTGTTAATAACTGCAGTATTCTGATCTGTTTTAACAATTTGATCTATTAAATAAGGATATGCTTCATCAAAAGTTATAGGATAATTGTTTATCCATTCACTACATATATCATCATAACTTTTAGCTATATCAAAAACTTGACGAAGAGTAATATTTTCTGCTAACAACCGTTGTTTTGACGCATGATCATTAACGTTTAAATCTGGTACCTGATTTAACCCATTTGGCATGGCTATATCAATAGCGTTATAGAGATGCACAGCATCAATTGCTGTTGACGCACGAATAACTTTATCTATATTTTTACGCAAAGACTTTAAATCTATTCTAAAAATTTCATCTACATGTGTTATACCTGCTGCAATACTAATTGGTATAAACAGCATAATGGTGCCTAAAATTGTGTTACCACCATGTTGCCATTCCATAACATCTCTAGTACACTGTTCAACAAGTTCTCCAAGTCCAGCTTCACTTAACTCACGCTTACCTTCCAAAATTTGAATGCCCATTTTTGCAGCTTTCTGAAATATCGGTCCAGCAGCTATAGCAGAAGCTAAAAAATGTTCTTTACGCGTACCTTCAAAACTCGATGAAAAATTTACGTTGCCTGGTTTATCAGCACTAACCTCAAGCAGAATTGCTAATTGCAAACATCGACTAATATCTATTGCTTTTTGAGCGTTTTGACCCGTTTGTAACATAGCTATTTTGAAGGATGCGAATAGTTTAAACGTTATGTAAAACATCAAATGCTCGAGGTATGGCATGTTAGCTCGTGAAGGCGATTTTATACAACATAAAAGTAATGTAATTTTTGACGTAAAAGGGCTAATCCATCCAGAAGGTAAAGTAATTGCCTTTCCACGTTATATCCCCGACTCTCAAGGTTTTAGACACAGCAACGATAAATGTTACAGTAAAATCTACAGTATAGCTGAACGTTACACATTTTTACAAGAACATTTACCCCATTTACTGTTGTTTGATGATGTTTTTGGTGACATTATGTGCGAGGTTCCAGTGGAAGAAATAGTTCATCATTTTCAGCCACAGAAAAAACTTGCCCAATTATGCTCAACAAAACCTCAAAATCCTTTAGAACAGAAGGCTCTTGAATTTGCTTTGGATTTGCAGCAAATTGCCGATATTTCTTTGGAAGCAATTGGTGTTTCGGGTTCTATTCTTGCAGGTTTAACCACTACAACTTCTGATATTGACCTATTGGTTTATGGAGAAACCAATTGCCGCAAAGCCTATGCTGCTATGCAACATATGATAAACACAAATCATCCACGTCTTAAAGCTTACACTGAAGCGGAACTGAAAGTTTTGTACGCGTTTCGTTCAAAAGATACTTGTATGAGTTTTGAAAATTTTCAACGCGTAGAAAAACGTAAAGCCTTTCAAGGTATGTACCAAGGTACAGATTATTTTGTGCGCTTTATAAAAAACCAGTCTGAACTAGATGAACAATACGGAGACATAATTTATAGTAATGTTAATTACACAAAAATTGTTGCCACAGTTAGTAATAGCGTTGAAGCACTTTTCACTCCCTGCACTTATCATGTGGAAAACGTAAAAATTCTAAACGGTACCATACCATCTGTTCAAAAAATTTCTTCTTTTCGGGGCAGGTTCTGCAAACAAGCCGAAAATGGTGAAACTATAACTGCTCAAGGAAAATCAGAATTGGTGATAAATAAAAAAAACGGTGAACAGTATTACCGCCTAATTTTAGGCAATAAACCTGACGATTACATGATACTTAATATTTAATGTAACGTTTTTAACACTTGATCATAATACCGTGGACAATAAGTTAAAGTCATTTGATAAAAACAACCTTCAGCATCTGGATTAGGCGTCTGAACTTCTTCCAAGTTACCTTCTACAATAATTGTTTCATCTTTATACACTTGCTGACGAAATTCTTCCATATAAGAAAACACCCTTATAACTTCACCTGCCGCCCGCGGCCCCTCTAAAACCTCCAAAGGCTCAATCCCATAAATCGAAGGAATAAACGGTCCATCATCATCTGCAGTAACACGCGCCTTAATTTTTGCCCAACCACGTTTAGTAATACAATGATTGGCATTGTATTCATTTACTATTTCACTCCAATCCTTAACAGGCTCAAACTCTGTTTTAATACTTCTGCCACTATGTTCACAATCATTATAGACGCCGTAAATTTGTTTTCGATGTTGATGCCAAATAAAGTCTTTAACATCAAAATTAGTAAAAAGCCATCGCTTACCATCCATAACATTGTTAGAAGCAAACTCGTTAGTTAACTTTGAAGAAGAGTCTTCATAGAGTTCCTGAAGAGTTTGACGCATTTTAGCGTTTTGCTTTTTACCGTAAATGGTAAAATCAATGTCTGAATATTTAGGGTGATGAAACGCGTGTAGCATTGATCCAAAAACACCAAAATCTTTGGTTGAAAGCCCCGATTGGTCAGTGGCAATTTTTAATGTACGTTGCATTGCTGAAAGTAACTCATCAGTAGAGTTTTGATTTAAAAGTTCTGTGAGGCGTTTTTGTGGATTGTGAATTTCATGGATGTCTTTTTCTCTTATACCAACAAATTCCAAACCAAGCATTTCATGAAAAAGCATGTATTGAGGATATTTTTTAGCGGTAAATTTTATGCTTTCATCATTGTAGAATTTATAAAAAAAACTGTTTTTTCCCTCTCTTAATGCACGAGGATCTGTTGATTGAAAGATTTCTTTTGAGGCATATTCAGCATCGCAAAAATATGCGTTAGGTGGATGATTGTAACCAAATACACGAAAGAGTAAACCTTCTTTAGTAAGGATACTGTCACGGTCACGAAGTTTTATGCTACTGGCCATATGTTTTCTTCCTCTGATGTGGCTGTTCCTACTACAACCTGATAAAAAACTTGGTTGTTTGTAATGTTTTCTACTTTTTCCAATTTACCTGAAACTTTGATTACATTACCTTGTTTGGCGATATTACGGTAGCAACCAATATTTGATACAACCTGTATTGGTGTTTTGTCTGTTGAAAGTTCTGATTCTGAGTTTAGGGGTTTATAGTTTGAGATTTTGTATGTTGCTGGCCTATACATAGTTTCTTGGTCGTTGATTATAGTTGCTTGAAATTGTACTTGTATAAGTGGAGTGTATTTGTATTGATCGAATTTAGTGGTGATTTGGTTGAATTGGCGAGTGGCGTTGTACATATAGATTTTACCTTGATAGCGACCTTGGAATTTGCGTGCTGCGTCTAGTCTATTGCCTATAATGTAGGTTAGTTGGTTGGTGCTGACTAGTTTTTCGATGGTTGTTTCTACACGGCGGAAATTGTCTGTGCCGTATACTACAAAGTCTATATCTGAGTGTAGTGCATGCATGTTAAGTGCTAATGAACCGTGTAAACCCATGTCTGATAGTGGCACGTTTGATTCTTTGCTGATTAAATTTATAAGATCTAATGCTTTATTTTGTAATTCATCTTTTTTGGGTAGATTTTGTAGCCAAACTAAACGGTCTCTTGGTACAAATACTTCTGATATACGATTTAATGGTGCACTAATAACTTCTTTGTCACGGTTTTTATCATAAAATATGTAATCTGGAAAGTTTTTGTGGAAAGTTGCAATAAAGGATTGATAATTTTTTGACGTGTAAAGTTTTTCTGCACGAAACAACTCTGTTTTACCATAGTGCCAAGTACGTTCAAGCATTTCAACATTAAACATGTCTTTGAATTTAGCAGGAATATATTTGAGAAATGCAAACACGTGAGTTTTAGGGTGTTCATAACCAAACGTGTTCATTATAAAGCCATCAATAGTTAGAAAGGTGTCGCCATCCATTGGAATCCAATTTTTGATTGCCATAAATATGCACAAACTTCAAGAAACTAAAATAAAGATTAAAAAACATATTGTAAAAAATCAAACAGTGTTATCGTAAAAATTCTATAAGAGGATTTTTGGGCAAAAATTATGTCGGGTTTACTTGTGTTGTATGAATATTATGTAACTTACTATAAATGGTGGTGATGTTGAAGGTTTGGTTAAACATTGTTGTGTGTTATAAAAAGTTAAATTGTTATATTCACAAATTGTAAACAAATTTAAATCAGGCTGATGCTGTATTTTTTATTAGTTATATTGGAAAACATTAAATTGGTAGTTTAACTGTCTTTTGTTAGATGTAATGTTATGAATAAAGCTACAGTTTTGGCTCAGATTGATAATTTGAGTCAAGAAATGGTCGATGCGTTGATGTCTCTTATTCGTATACCTGCGGTTGCTCCTGAGAATGGAGGTGATGGGGAAGAGCAAAAAGCACAGTGTTTGATTCAAATTTTGGAAAGTATAGGTTTTGATAAGATTGAACGTTATGATGCTGCTGATGAGCGAGTTTCTGGTGGTTTGCGTCCTAATATTGTTGCATATTTTGATGGTTTTTCTGATGAGCGTCGTCTTTGGATAGTTACTCATTTTGATGTTGTTCCGCCTGGTCGGTTGGATATGTGGACAGTAACTGAACCTTTTAATCCAGTTGTAGTGAATGGTTGTGTTTTTGGGCGGGGTAGTGAGGATAATGGGCAATCATTAGTTGCTTCAGTTTTTGCTTTGAAGGCTCTTAAATTGTTGGGTGTTAGGCCTTCGATTACGGTTGGTTTGGTGTTTGTGGCTGATGAGGAGCAGGGTAGTAAATATGGTATTCAGCATTTACTTGATCTTGGTCTTTTTAGACAAGGTGATTTGGTTGTTGTTCCTGATGGTGGTGTTGAGGATGGTAGTTTTATTGAGGTTGCGGAGAAAAGTATTTTGTGGTTTAAATTGTGTGTGTGGGGTCGTCAGGCTCATGGTAGCCGACCATGTGATGGGTTAAATGCGCACCGTGCGGGTATGCAGGTTGTATTAGCGTTAGATAAAATGTTGCATAGAAAATATAGTAAACGTGATTTATGGTTTGATGTGCCAACAAGTACTTTTGAGCCTACTCAGAAAGACTCCAATGTGGAGGCTGTAAATATAATTCCTGGTGAAGATGTTACATATTTTGATTGTCGAATTTTACCTCTTTATAATGTTGATACAGTTTTAAGTGATATTAACATTTTTCTTGATTCTTATGCAAAGAAAACTGGTTTAAAAATAGATTTAGAAGTGTTACAAAAGAAAGTTTCGCCTATGCTTGAAGTAGCTAGCTCTGAAATTGTTCTAATGTTAAAAGGGGCTCTTAAAGAAGTACGTGACATTGATGCAACAGTAGGTGGTGTAGGTGGTGGTAGTTGCGCCGCGTTTTTCCGCGAACAAGGTATCCAAGCTGTTGTTTGGAGCACCATAAACTGGATGGCTCATCAACCAAATGAATACGCTCAAATCTCTAATATGGTACAAGACGCCAAGATTTTCGCACTATTAGCCATGGGCTAAACAAGTCTTCAATCAAAAGAATTTTAAAGGGAATCTTGTATGTCATAGTTTGCAAATTAATTAATTAATGGAGACGTTAAATGTGAGTACGACTGATAAAATTATAGCTCAAGCATGTAGTGAAAATCGTAAAGCACTACTTGAGTCCGAAGCAAAACTAATCATGAAGGAATATGGTGTTGCCGTTCCTAAATTCCAATTAGTAACCAATGAAAAAGAAGCAGCTAACGTAGCCCAAACTATTGGGTATCCTGTTGTTGCAAAAATTGTTTCACCCGAAATCATCCATAAATCTGACGCCGGCGGCGTAAAAGTAGGTCTAAAAACTGCAACAGATGTTGAAGCGGCCTACAAAACCATAATGGAAAACGCCAAAAAATATGACCCAAGTGCCCATCTATTAGGTGTACTTATCATGGAAATGGCTCCCCAAGGAATCGAAGTAATAGTAGGTGCAATCAAAGATCCTCAATTTGGTGCAACAATAATGTTTGGTGTAGGTGGCATATTTGTTGAAGTGCTAAAAGATGTTACCTTCAAAATAGCACCTGTTACTTTTGACGAAGCAAAAGAAATGATAAATAGTCTCAAATCAGTTGCATTGCTAAAAGGTTACCGCAGTACTCCGCCAGCAGATATAGATGCTCTAGCAGAAATCATAGTTAATGTATCTAGGCTCTTAATGGAACATCCAGAAATCAAAGAGCTTGATCTAAACCCTGTTATAGCATATGCAAAAGGCGCGAATACAGTGGATGCAAGAATTATCCTAGAATAAATCATTCTTTCTCTATTTACTTTTTTCACTTATTTTTAAACAACAATTATTTTACATAGTGTATAATCTGAAGTAACTTTAATTTTTAATCAACTTTTAGTATTACAATTGTAACTTTTTTTATTTGTTGTATTTTTTTGTTTGATTAAAGCAGTATTGGTGGTTGTTGGTGTTGGCTGGTGTAGAGTTGTGAGTTGGAGCCTGTATTTGATGAGTTAATGACCTGTGTCATTGGACATGTTTGCCATATTTACAACTGCAATACTAACAAAAACAAATACAGAAAAATGAGTTTAACACACAGCTCGAACAACATTTTGACGGATAATTTTTTTTCTGCGCACTAGCCTCTTTCTGAAATAAAAAAGCAAAATACCAACTACTACCACCACTACAACTACCACCACTATAATACTGTCCATTAAATCAACGTTACCGAAAATCACTCCACCAGACCTATTAAAAGTACCCGCATTATACACGCCACCACTATTGTCTGCTTTATTATTGTAAATTTTACCACTTAACATGGTAAAATTACCTGTGTTATACACACCACCTCCATTGAAGTCAGCAGTGTTACCAGAAATTTCACCACCTAACATGGTAAAATTACCTCCATTCCATATACCACCTCCATAGCCACCACTCCAATTAGCAGAATTGGTGTAAGTATAGGTTTGTTTGTTGTTGGAAATTTTACCACTTAACATGGTAAAATTACCTGTGTTATACACACCACCTCCATTGAAGTCAGCAGTGTTACCCGAAATTTTACCACTTAACATGGTAAAATTACCTGTGTTATACACACCACCCCCATTGAAGCCAGCAGTGTTACCAGAAATTTCACCACCTAACATGGTAAAATTACCTCCATTCCATATACCACCTCCATAGCCACTACCGTCCCAATGAGCAGAACTGGTGTAAACATGGATTTGTTTGTTGTTGGAAATTTTACCACCTAACATAGTGAAACTACCCATATCCAGAATTTCCACACCACCCCAATTGTTGGAAATTTCACCATCAACCATAATAAACGTGCCACCTTGAACCAATACTCCACAACCAATACCACCTGTATGCGTTACAATAATGCCTTTAATTGTCAACGTTGATTGATTTGCAACAATAATCGTATTTTCACGGGGGCCAATTAATTTGTAAAAGACGTTTATCTTGTTACTTGTCAATGTTATATTTTTATCAGTTGGTATAACGAGTGGCTGTGTAAGGGTAATATATTTATCAAGAGCGATAAGTGTAGGCTCTGTAGCATTATTAACAGCATCTAAGAGTTCTGTCTCATTGCTGACTATTTTGTCAGGCGTTCCAGATGCAAATGGAGACACGTCATTAAACACTGAAATAAAACAAGAAAAAACCATGGTTACCGTAAATATTAAAGAAATAAAAATCAAAGCCTTTCTG
>WRNB01000055.1 GCA_009776805.1 Candidatus Bathycorpusculum grumuli
TACTTCTGCTAGGTAGGTTCCGGATTTCTTTTTGATTTTTCGGATGAATGTCATAGTGTATAATTTGTACACTAGGTTTAAAAAGTTTGTGTAGTTTTGTGGGTAGGTATGGAAAAGTAACATCAAGAAACAGATAAAACATAGTGTATAAAAAAGGTTAAAAAGTCAGGTATATAAATTTGACATAAATAGTTAAACAATTGGGCAAACATGATTTTTATAAACGGGAAAGTACACAAAAAAGAGCAAACAAAATTTTAAACGTTTAAACACAATAACAGTAAATATGTTAGCTATAATTGGTTAGCATACAATCAACTATTATTGAAGGACTTAAAGCGAGAAAACATAAACATGAGTGAGAAAGAAAGGTTGCAAAAAGCCATTGATGCAACAATTATTGCGGGTTATCAACTTAGCACTGAAGCTTTTGATTATTTGTGTCACAACTGTAAAGAAACAGATCCTCTTTCAATAATAAACATGGTATTGCATGAAATAAATACTTTGGCAGAAAAACCTTTCTTTATAGAAAAAAGTTTCTTAGAAAACACGGTTAAACAATTAATTCAAACGCGCCAAGCAGCTCAAACAGTTCAAAACAAAAAAAACCAAAATATCAATCAAACAACATCAAATTCAGAAAAAACAGAAGAACAAAAAACAAAACAGTTACCATTTAAACTTCCAATTATTGTTGATGATAACGCTTTTTATCCATACGCAAAATACATACCGTCAGAATTAAAAATTCTTGAAGATGCAACAGATAAACTTACATCAAATGGAACACTTGAAGAATACACTATACTTTTTCAAGACCGCTTCAAACGTATAGAAAAAATTTTACGACAAAGAATAGATGTTAGAGCAGCAACATCAATTCAAGAAGCCATAAAAGCACAACCTAAAACTAAATTAAAAATTATTTGTATGCTAACCGAAAAAAGAGATAGTAAACAGCAAACAATTCTTTCTGTAGAAGACCTTAACAGTAACGCAAACGTGCTAGTTCCAAGTACTGCACCAGATGAAGTGAAAAAAAAAGCGTTACAAATTTTGCCAGATCAAGTTATTTGTCTTGCAGTAATTAAAAGTAAAAGTGACCTGTTTTTAGCTGAAGATATTATATTTCCAGATGTTGGTCAAAAAATTCTGCAAAAAACACAAGAACCAGTCTATGCTGTACTCACATCAGACATCCATGTAGGTAGCACAAAATTCAACAAAGACGCTTTCAAAAAATTCATTCTATGGCTTAAAGGTAAATATGGTACACCAGAAATGAAAGAAATCGCTGGTCGTGTAAAATATCTCCTGATAGCAGGAGACATTGTTGATGGTGTAGGAATCTATCCAGGACAACAATTTGAATTAACAATACGTGATGTTCACAAACAATATAATTTTGCCATTAAATATTTAGAAAAAATACCTAAATATATAGAAATAATTTTTGCACCTGGAAACCATGATGCCTCAAGAAAAGCCCTCCCGCAACCAGCCATTCCACAAGACTATTTAACAGCAATTGAAAATAAAAACAACATACATTCAGTTGGCAGTCCATGTCTTTTAAATATTCATGGTATTAATGTGCTTATGGAGCATGGTAGGAGTCTAGATGATATTATAGCAGTTGTTCCAGGCATGAGTCATGATCATCCAGAAAAATCAATGAGACTACTTCTACAAGGACGTCACTTAGCTCCTGTGTATGGCGGGAGAACTATGCTTTCCCCAGAAAACCGGGACTATTTAGTCATTGATAAAGTTCCAGATATTTTACATGCAGGGCATGTTCATGTTTTAGGTTACTGTAATTATAGAGGTGTTATAGTGGTTAATTCTGGTGGGTGGCAAGAACAAACAGATTATATGAAAAAACTAGATTTAGTGCCAACTCCAGGAAAAGTGCCTGTAATAAATTTGATGACAATGGAAATAACAGTGTTAGATTTTAAAACAGAAAATTAATGATTGTTATTTAAAACGTGTTTTTTTGGGGTTTGTGGTTTATAATCTATTATATTGCTAAAGCGTACATCTGCACCAAATACATCACGAATTAAAGATCGAGGAATTTCAAAGCGGATCTTTTTTGTTCGTCCATAGCGTCCCATGCTTACAACTTTAGCATTAACAATACCCATTGAATCTAATTCATTAATTAAACTACCTAATCGTCGTTGTGTTAAAAGGCCAGCACCAAATTCGCCACAAAGTTCATTATAAACATCATAAATTTCGCCAGTAGTTGCACTTGCCTTGTTAAGGTGATAAACACTTAGCAAAACTAATTTTGAATGTAAAGTTAAGTTATTAAGGGCTTCAACAACACGATTATGTTCTATATGTTTCTCAGCTTGTTGTACATGTTCAGCTGTAATATTTTTTGCCTCTTGTCGTTCAGCGACTTCTCCTGCAACACGTAACAAGTCTAATGCGCGACGTGCATCTCCGTGTTCTGCGGCTGCAAGAGCAGAACAAATGCTTAAAGCGGAGTCAGTTAAAACATCATCTTGGAAAGAAATTTTTGAACGTTCCAACAAAATATTTCTTAATTCACTTGCATCGTATGGTCGGAAAACTAGTTCTTCTTCACTTAAAGAACTAAAAACTCTTGGGTCAAGAAACTCTTTGAGGCGTAAATCGTTAGAAATTCCAATAATAGAAACTTTGCTTTGTGTAAGGTTTTCATTTATTCGTGTTAATTCGTACATGAAGGCGTCGCCTTTTTCTTTAATTAACGCGTCAACTTCATCAAGTACAATTATAAAAAGGGTGTGTGCAGCATCAAGTTTAACACGGAATCTAGCAGTAACTTCTTCCACAGATAAACCTGTGAATGGTATGGAAATTCCTACATTATGACCTAATTCAGCGAAAACACGATATTCAGATCCGGTTGTTCGGCAATTTATGTAACAAAATTTTACCTGTGCGCCATATTGTTTTGATTTTTCTTCTAAATGTTTTAAAACATATTTTGTTACAGCAGTTTTTCCAGTTCCAGTTTTTCCATAAATAAAAATGTTGGAACATCGAGCAGCTTTAAGAACAGGAGCAACTCTTTCACCTAACAATCGAATTTGATCTTCTCTGTGAGGTAACTTTTCAGGTATGTAATCGTGTCTTAGTACTTCTCTGTCTTTAAAGATGTTTATTCTGTTGACAAAATTGTCAAATACATCGTCAAGTACATTTGTGTTTACCATATGTTAACCTCAAATCTTCAAAGGATACACCATTATTTCTATTGGAACAAATAAAGGGTAAGGTACAAAAAACTGGTTGTAATACACAATATTTCTACAAAGAAGAAACATTTTACATGTAAAAGAAGTGTAACACATAGAGACACACCCCAAAGTTTCCACTGGATAAAAATTTTATTTTAAAATTAATTTTTAATTATTAATTATATAGTTATATATACTCTGGGTGTTAAATTAGTTTTAAGCATATTAATCTTTATTGTCTAAAAATTTAGATAGAAAATTGGCAATTTTTTTAAACAACTAAAATCAAGTTCTGACAGTAAGTTCTCGATTGGAAATCAAGGGGTGTGTCTATAAAATCGGAAAATACGTTAAAAACTTTGATGTTTTCTCATAAAACATATGTGACTTTTTCTACTGGAAATTATCTGCTAAGAAGCTGATAAAGAGCGTAAAATATACTTAAAGATGCGTTCACAAAACTGTGAAGTGTTTGTGAAACTGTAACCAAAATGCTTAGTTTAGGTCCTATTTACATTAATTAATGAATAAACATGTCTATTTTTTGTGAATAACCCACCCCTACATTTCTACTGGAGAATGCAATCTATTGGTGAAAATGTTTTTTTTCTTTGTTTGATTTTCGTGTGAAGCTTGTAAACGCGTTATCAATGAATATATTGCTTAAAAATGGAATTAAAGCTTATTTTGAACTTTTCACATTATGTGTGTTCACCATAACAGCTATAAGATGTGAAGTTATATTGTTGTGAACAAACACCTAGGTAATGGATGATGCCAACACGTAAAATGCGAGTGGAGCTGTTCGATAATAACGGTGTAAAATATACTCTTGCGGTTGAGGGTTCAATAACCCGTGACAAAGCTCTACAACTCTTGGATATGATGGAATTGATAGGTGTTATGCCAAATGAGACTCAGGCTTCAAATAATTCAAACAATGTTTTTCCAACAGAGTTGTCTCTTTTTGAAAAGGTTCAAAAGATTATTCAAAAGAATTTTCCAATAGTTTGGTTCTCATCTAAAGAAGTCTTGTTGATTTATGAACAAGAGCTTAAAGAACCTGTTAAATTGAGTACTGTTTCAACATATTTAGCACGAATGACAACTCAAGGTTTACTTATAAGAACAGGTACTGGAAATAACGTAAAATATAAAACAGTATCAAATATTCAACAACAAAGTATTCAACAACCAATTAAACCACAAATCAAAAATAGCTACTAACAACTTTTTTCATGTGTACAGTTTTATTAAGTTTCACAAATTGTGAACAATAACCTGTTATGTTTCAGGTGTATTGTACTCTTCTTTTTTTAAGATTTTTTCCATTTCTTTTTTAACGCTGTATTTAAACGGAATTTTTCCAATTTCTCGTTCAAGGTAACCTCCTTCGTAGAGTTTTTTCATTAATCGTGCTGTATGTTCTCTGCTAAGATTAACTCGATCTTTAATTTCTGGGGCTGTTTTTGGTCCTTCAGATGATAGCATTTCCAATACTGTAATCTCGGTATTGGTTAACGAAGCTAACGCCTTATCCCGTTTAATAGGTACAACAGGTAATATTTGGTCATCATTAAATTCTTGAGGGGTTGTTAAAATTTTCTCTACTTGTTCTTCGAATAGGTTTATTTTGTTTTTAAGTATTTCTTGAATTATTTCCATATCTTTTATTTTGGTATCTAAACCTGATAGGGTGGATGATACATTGCTATTAGTTTGTACTATTTTGTTAAGTTCATTTATTTGTGTCTCGAATAGGTTTTTTTGGTTTTCGATAATGTTTTTTTGTGTCTCAAAACTCTTTTTTTGTTCTTCAAGTTTGTCTAATTGGTTTTCAACAGGTGAAATTCTTTTTTCAATGTTGTCTATTCGTCTTAATCCTGTATCTGATTTTGCTAGACTTCCTTCAACTTTAAACGCTATTTGTTCAAGTCTTTCTGCTTCACGTTTAAGTTCCCGATTGAAACTTAGTACAATATCTTCAATAGCTCCATGAGCTTTTTCGTACTCTTTTTGAGCTTGACGTATTCTGTTGTAATATCCTGATGATGCAATAATTATGGTTGTTAATAGAATTCCCATTAATGTTGGTAATATAATTTCACTCAAACTTCCACCTCATTGTGATGTAGTTGTGATTTGTTTCGTGATTTAATGTGTTGCATCACACATCACAGTTTCATGGATGCTTTTAAGTGTTATGGTGTTTTCCATTGAGAGTGGTCTATGATATCACATATCACATGTCACGTAATCACACGTCACACTTTCTTGTTTATATTTTGCTTAAAACATGTTTGAATTAGCCTTTATTTTGTGTTTACTCTTTAATTTAACACGTAAAACAATTGTTAAATACTGGTGAAAAAGGAGCCCGTATTGGGCTTATTTTTTGTGATTTGTGATGTCACATGTACTGATTTGATGGGCTAGAGAGCTTTTTTAGGCTTGTTTCTATCTCTTCTTTGATGATTTCTATCATTTTTACGTGATTTTCTGACTCTTCCTGTTTTACTGGGATGTCTTTGTGGGCTTCCACATAATCTCTCAATTTATTTGCCACTTCAAGGTATGGGTCTAAAGTTGAGCTTTCAAACACACCTAAATATCCTAAAAGTAATACGGTGTAGATGGATTTTATTACATTTTCTTTGGACTGTGCTAAAGTCCTATTAAAGGAACCGCGGCTTATTTTGGTCTTTGTTATCCGTAACTGTGCTTTTTCATCGTATTTTAACTGTTTACCTGCTATATTTTCGGCTAATATGTCAATTAATAATGTTTCAAGCTGTGTTTTTGTTAATTGGCAATTTTTAGCCAGTATTTGAACAATAGGGTCATTTAGAGCCCCTTTTAACCATATTGTTGTGCTGTCTTTTAACTTCAAATCTTACATCTCCTACGTTATGCTAAATGGATACAACTTTGTATACTATCGACCCTTTTATAGCTTTTTACCCCTAAAATACTTAAAATTTCACTACCAAAACGGCATAAATCAAAACGAATTTACTATAATAACGCCAAATTACACCAATTACTATATTATGAACACGAACCAGTCATGAAACAAATATTAGAGTTTATTTCACAAATATTGAAATTATTTACTATACCTGTTTTTTCTCTTTTTCTAAACTTTTATGCTAATTACTTACTCCCTATCTAACGTATCTTTGCTTGATTACTGTTTATTTTTTTTGCCCAAAACACACATTTTTTCTCATGAACCATGCAATTTTTCCTTACTATTCTGAATGTCCATCATTTAAATTGACATCGTGATGTCACATAAATAAGTATAAGAACTGTGTGACGCACAGAAATCACGTGATTTTCCCATAAAAGTCATGATATCACAAGGTGTGATAAGCTTGTGACATAAATGTGATTATAGTGTGATTTGTGATTATCACGTCACAACTACAAAACATTGATTAAGTTACTGACAAAAATTTCAGAAATGTTTCTATACACAAAAACTAGATTATTTACCTATAACCCGTCTCAAAATATGTAAACTATCAAAATATGCATACTTTTAATTATATTTTATAAATATGATAACAAAAAAAATATTTATTACTGCTAAAATAAATACATAAAACTACAAACTATCTTATCATTTAACTACAAAAAATAAATAATAACTATAACTCCATACAAAAACCATAATAATAAGAATTATTATTTATGATAAAAAATCAACAAAACATACAATCTAAATGCCATTTTCAATATTTTGGAAAAAAATTATTGAATAAAAGAAGAAAATTAGATCACAATTTTATTTTTAATTACATTCTATATAATACAAATATACAAAATTACATGTAATTTTAGAATTGATTTCAAATAAAACAAGAAAAATATTTTTCATAAACAATTAACAAAAAAAGAAAATAATATTATAAAACAATTACACAAAATAAAAAAAACAAGTTACCACAACACAAACAACCACATTATAGATTTTGTTAGATTGAAGTTTTTAGGTACGTTTCAATAGTTAACGATAAATATTTTTTTGCTGTATTGTTTGTTGATTGTTGAAGATGAAGTAGAGTGGCGTAATATAGTTTTTTGTGACGAGAATTTTTTGCCAAACTATAACACTGTAAAGCTATTGAAACCAAATTTTTAGATATTTTCTGATAAACGTTTTAATTTGCTAAAAAATTCTGGTCTCAAGTCTCTAAGTATAGGAATAAATGTTTCAGCTGCTCTTAAATCCTGAAAATCTATTTCACAACAAATAAAATCCTCTTCATCATACTTTGCCTTAGCTAAAACATCACCTGAAGGACCTACAACACAACTTCCACCCCAAAATTGTAAACTTTCTTGAATTCCAGAAAAATTAACAAAAGCAACATACGCCGTATTTTCTATTGCTCTAGCTGCTATTAAAGTTTCAAAATAGTTTTTGCGCACTGCAGGCGAAGCTGAGATACATACAATTAACTGAGCTCCACTTAATCGAGCAAGTCTGAACACTTCCGGAAAGTAGATATCATAACAAATTGTTAACCCAATTTTTCCAATATTTGTATCAAGCACGAACGGTTGATAGCCTGGACGAAAATACCTTTTCTCTTCAAAAACACTATGTGTAGGCAAATACATTTTATGATATTTACCCATATACCCTTCAGGACTGACAAAAACTGCCGTATTATAAAGCGTAGCTTTTGCGTTTGAACTCATTTCCGGTAACCCAAAAATAATATTCACACCCGTTTTTTTTGCTATCTTTTCAATTTTTTCTACAGATACCCCTGGAACATATTCAGCTAACTCATAAATTTGATCTTTGATAATATAGCCTGTTAGGGACATTTCAGGAAAAATTATCAAATCTGCACCTTGATTTTTAGCTTTAAGTGTTAATTCCTCATATTTTTGTAGATTCACCTGTTTATCTTGTTTACTGTTAATTTGGGCAAGTGCTATTTTTATGATATCTCTCATTTTATTCCCTTTTTTTAACTTTTTATCTTGAAAGTCTGAAATCGTTTCCAACAGTTCTAAAACCAAGTTTAAATGTTATGGGTAATTGACGTTTATGTTCATTAGCCAGCCAACGTTTCTTAACTGCTTCAACAATGCTTTGATCAACATTTAGTTGATTTGCAATTTTGTTTATTGCCATAAATCTTTCAAGCCCATAGAGGATAAGGTCTAAGGTTTCATATTTTATTCCCATTTCATCTTCAGCTGACTGATTAGGCCAAAGTGCTGGAGTTGCTGGTTTTAACGCAATACGTTCTGAAATTCCAAGGTTAATTGCGAGTTTGCGAACTTGTGTTTTGTAGAGATCCATTATGGGTGCAATGTCTGCTGCGCCATCTCCCCATTTTGTGAAATATCCCATTAGAGTTTCTGATTTATCAGAACTACCACAAACGATTTTGTTAAACTTGTTTGCATAATAATAAAGAAAAATCATTCTAGTTCTTGCTTTGATGTTTCCTTTGCATATTTGGTCTTTTTGATCATATACAGGTATTGTAGTGTAAATTCTTTCAAGGGCAGGCGATATGTCAACTGTTTGAGTTTCAATGTTGAATTGTTTGGCAACATCTTTTGCATCGTTTATGTCTTCTTGTTTTTTTGTTTCCTCTTCTGGTAACAGTAGTGCTAGAACGTTTTGACTTCCTATAGCTTTACTGCATAATGCTGCAGTAGTTGCACTATCAATTCCTCCTGAAAGCCCAAGTACAATACCTGTAGATTGACTGTTAGAAACATATTCTTTAATAAAACGAATAATCCTTGTTTCTATTTCGGAGAAATCCAAGTTTAACATGGAAGGTGTTAGCTTCACAATTTTTACACGTCTTTATTTTCATGGTTAGTAGGCAAGTATTTAAAGACAAGCATAAATATTAAAGAAACACACTATTTAACACTGAAGGTTATTTAATGGGACGTAGAAGAAAAAAAACTGTACACATACCAAAAAAACGTTTGCCTAAATTCTTCTCATGCCCTACATGCGGAAAAGAAACGGTAACTGTTGATATTAATCGAGAAGATGGGCAAGCAGTTGTACACTGTAGTAGTTGTGGTCTTAGTGAAGATTTTTCGGTAAAATCTGCACAAGGTGCAGTTGATGTTTACTGTATGTTAACTGATCAAATATATAGTACATTAAAACGAACTCGCACAACCAAACAAAAAGAGTAATTTTGGAGAATGACTAATGGTTGGTCGAGTAGAAAAATATCTTCTTGAAAAAATTAAAACCGAAAAAACAATTCACATGACTCTTATTGATCCTGAAAAAATTACTCCTAATCAAGCTTCTACAGTCGCTGAAAACTCTAAAGACAGTGGAACTGCGGCAATAATGATTGGCGGTTCAACTTTTGCTTCACAAGAACATTTAGATGCAATAGTTCAAGCAATCAAACAAGCAGTTGATATACCTACTATACTTTTTCCAAATAATGAAAGCAGTATCAGCCGTTATTCTGACGCAATATGGTTTATGTCTCTTCTAAATTCTAAAGATCCCTACTTTTTAGTTGGTGCCCAAATAAATGGTGCACCTTTAATTAAAAAATTCAACATTGAACCAATACCTATGTGTTACATAGTTGTAGGTCAAGGCGGAACAGTAGGAATTGTCGGCAAAGCTAACACCATCAACTATGATAATCCTGATTTTGCAGCAGCACACGCTTTAGCCGGGCAATATTTTGGTATGCATTTTGTCTATCTTGAAGGCGGATCTGGCGTGGAAAATCCTGTTCCATCTGATATGATTAGAGCAGTAAAAAATAAAATTGACATTCCTTTAATTGTTGGTGGCGGTATCCGAACCCGTGAACAAGCTATGGCAGCTGCTCAAGCAGGTGCAGACGTAATTGTGACAGGCAACCTTATTGAGGCTACTGACAACAAACAGCGTATCTCTGAAATAATTGAAGGACTTAAGCAAAAAAAGTAAATAACTAACTGGTGTTTTGCTTTTTTTCTTTAGAAAAGTCAAAATACTTTTTGTTAACCTTTATCTTTTCTTGGCAGTGATTGTTTGAGTAACAAACTAAGTCAAAGTTACCAAAATTACGTTAATACCATGCGACAACAATTAAAAGAACTATACGCAATTAGTGATAACGCTAGACTTAAGGGTTTGGATCCTGCATTAAAAACTGAATGTAAAGAAGCTCAAGACATTGCTGACTTGGTTGAAGGCCTTGTTGGGCCAACAAATGTTGCTTTAAGTATTCGAAGATTAAGTAATCAAATACCCCGTGAAGAAGTGGCTTTTAAAGTTGCACAGGAAATTGCTCAAGGTAAATTTATTATTGAAGGTGAAACTCAGACTTCTGAAAAGTTAGCTGAGCAGGCTATAAGAACAGCACTTGCAATTTTTACTGAAGGTTTAACTGCTGCACCAATCCAAGGGATTGCTCATGTTAAAATAAAAACTAATGCCGACAAAACCCGTTATTTAGCCATTTATTTTGCTGGGCCTATCCGTTCTGCAGGAGGTACTGACCAAGCTTTAACACTAGTTGTAGGCGATTACGTGCGACGAGAACTAGGTTTAGATACTTATAAGCCTACGGAAGAAGAGCTTTCTCGGTTTGTTGAAGAGCTACGTATCTATGAGCGTTCTGTAGGGCGTTTCCAATATCACATTCCAGACGAAGAACTTCATAAAGCTCTAAAACTTGTTCCAGTAGAATGCACAGGTACCGAATCAGATCCTGTTGAAGTTTCTTCATACCGCAATTTAGAACGTGTAGAAACAAATCGTGTTCGAGGTGGTGCATTAAGAGTCATTAATGACGGCATTGTTGGACGTGCACAGAAAGTATTTGTGATTATTGAAAAACTCGGTTTTCAAGGTTGGGATTGGTTAAAAACTTTTAAAAAGAAATCTGAGAAAAAGACTGGCGGTTTTATGGATGATGTTATTGCTGGAAGACCCATTTTTGCTTTTCCATCAACTCGAGGTGGTTTTCGACTTAGGTATGGTCGTTCACGTAATACAGGGCTTTCAGCTGTTGGTATTCATCCAGCAACAATGCTTGTAGTTGAAGGTTTTTTGGCGGCTGGTACGCAAATGCGATTGGAACTTCCTGGTAAGGGTGGGGTTACAGTGCCTGTGGATAGTCTTGAGGAACCTGTTGTTTTGCTTAAGGATAATTCTGTTGTGCGTGTGTCTCTTGAGAATTTTTATAAAGTTAAAAATGATATTCAACGTATTCTTTTTCTTGGTGATATTTTGATTGATTTTGGTGATTTTCTTTACTGTAATAAGGCTTTATTACCTTCAGGATACGTGGAAGAATGGTGGGTTAAAGATTTAAAAAATATGATTGTAACAAAATTTGATGGTGACACTAAAAAAGCAGCTGAAGTTTGTGGTCTTTCAATGCAACAGCTTGAAAATTTTTTAGCAGATCCTTTTAAAAATAAGCCTCTGCTTAAACAGGCAGTAATTCTTAGCAAAAATTTGAGTATTCCATTAGCTCCTAATTGTACTCTTTTTTGGTCTAGTTTATCTACAGTTCAAGAAATTGTTTGTTTACGGAATTGGTTGTTTGCTTCTGACGTAATTTCTGATGATGGGTTTGTATGTAATATAACTGGTATTGTTGATGATGATGTTGTGCGATTACTTAGAAAACTTTTGTTGCCTCATCAAATTGTTGACCATAAAATTGTTATTACTGGTGAAAATGCTACTGTTTTTGGTTTTTCACTTGGTTATGCTGTGTCTGAGTTAAAGGATTCTGTGCAAACTGATGATGTATTGTCCTTTTTGACTATGCTTAGTGGCGTGCAAATTAGGGATAAAGCTCCAAGTTATGTTGGAGGTCGTATGGGTAGACCTGAGAAAGCTAAACAGCGTGTAATGAGGCCTCTTGTTCATGTATTGTTTCCTGTAGGATTAGCTGGTGGTGTTCATAGAGATTTTGTTGAAGCAGGCAAAAAAGGTCCTGTGCATGTTGAAATGATTAAACGAAAATGTCCTCAATGTAAAACTTTTATGCTACAGATTCACTGTCCCGCTTGTGATTGTGATACGGTTGAAGTAAATTCTTGTCCTCGTTGTGGTAAAAACTTGAAGGGTTCTTATTGTACTGCTTGCAAGTCAAAGACTGTTCCTTATTCTAAACAACCTATTAACTTTAAGAAAACGCTTGAATCTGCTTGTTCTTCTTTAGGTGTTTCTGCTCCAAAAATGCTTCGCGGTGTTAAAGGGTTGACTAACAAAGATAAAACACCCGAGTTTTTTGAGAAAGGCGTTTTACGGGCTAAATATGACGTGTCTACCTATAAAGATGGTACAATTCGTTTTGATGGCACTAATGCTCCTCTAACACATATAACACCAATTGAAATAGGTGTGTCAGTTGAAAAACTACGTTTGTTAGGTTATAGTTTTGATATTTATGGAAAAGAATTGATTAATTCTGATCAAATTATAGAATTAAAAATTCAAGACGTAGTTATTCCTTGGACAGCTGGTACATATTTTATCCAAATTGCAAATTTCATTGACGCGTTACTTGAGCGGGTTTATAAATTACCTCGTTTCTATAATAGCAAAAAACCAGAAGACCTTGTTGGACAACTAATTTTTGGTTTAGCTCCTCATACATGTGCTTGCATTCTTGGGCGTATAATTGGATTCACTGATCGTAACTTGATTTATGCTCATCCTCTTTGGCATTCAGCTAAACGACGAGATTGTGATGGTGATGAAGATGCTATAATGTTGGCTCTTGATACATTGATTAATTTTTCACGACAATACTTACCTGATCAAATAGGAGGAATCATGGATGCTCCTCTTTTGATGATTCCTTTTGTTAATACAAAAGAAGTTCAACGTCAAGCACATGATTTTGATGTAAGCGCAACTTATCCGGTAGAGTTTTACCAAAAATCTTGGCAAAAAATTGAAGCAAAACCAATAAGTAATATTATGGATACAATTAGTCACCGTCTTGGTACTGAAGCTCAATTTGAAGGTTTTATGTTTACTGTACCTACTACAAATATTAATTTGGGTAACGCTCAAAGTTCTTACAAAAAACTCGCAACAATGTTTGATAAACTTGATAAGCAATTAAGTCTTGGAGAAATGATAGAAGCTGTTGATGCTAAACGTGTTGCGCTTAAAGTTATTAACACTCATTTTATGCGTGATATTGCTGGAAATTTGCGTGCTTTTTCCACGCAATCTTTTAGGTGTAAAAAATGTAACAAAAAATTTCGCCGTTTACCTTTGTCTGGAAAATGTTTATGCGGTGGGAGTTTAACGCTTACTGTCTACCGTGGTAATATTGAAAAATATTTAGGCGTTGCTCAACGATTAGTGGATAAATATGGGTTGCCTAAATATTACACGCAACGATTGATTTTAATTAAAGAAGAGATTTCTTTAATGTTTGATAACAAAAAAGCTAAACAGTCTACCCTTTTTGATTTTGGGTAATTAAGGCTTTGTAAACAAACAGGATTGTTGGAAGTGTGTTGATATGTTTCATCCGAATGCTTACCTGAAAAAAATACGTAATGTGCAATGTGGCCTTAGGGCAAGAACAAAAATTTTAGTGCTTCTTGACACGCAATATTGTAGTGCTAGTGAATTAGTTTCTAAAACAGGTCTTTCATATGCTATTGTTATGTATCATTTGCGTTTGTTGTATCGTGAAGGTATTGTTAGTTATAAGCGTGGTCGAAGATACGTTTGGTTGCTTACAGCCTGAATTCCCGAAAAAATTTTAACCTACAGGAACCGGCAAACCAAACGCCTCAAACAAAACCCTCTGCACACGAGACAAAGGACGCAAAATATGCTGCCC
>WRNB01000056.1 GCA_009776805.1 Candidatus Bathycorpusculum grumuli
TCATTCAAGTTGTTATTTGGTGTTGGGGGGGATGTTGTGAGTTGTCTTAGAGATTTGGTTTTTCCTGTTTGTGTACGCTAAAAATTTGCAAAATTCAGGGTATAAATCATTTAAACCGATCATAGTATCATTAAGAGTAATAGCTGCAAAAACATTATCTAAAGCACATACAGCATCTTAGAAGGTATAGCCTTCGATTTCCCCAAAAACAGTCACCAAGAGCCGTACAAGCTCAATAAAATTAAAATCCACAAAATATATAGACAAAAACCAAACAAACCGTTCAAAAATAGGATCTAACACACCCACAATTTTATGGATTGACAAACTATTCAACAACACAACATACCCACATTCAAAATAGGTGCCAAAACATACTTCACGTACAAAGCAAAAAGTGCACCATTCAAAGACCTTCGAAAGTAACAAAATATTAGTTCCAACAAACATTAGTAGAAATCAAAGTTTGTTTTTTTGTATTTGGTGTTTTGTAGGTGTTGGTGATGTATGTTTGTTGTTGCATATTGTTGTATTCTATTTTAGTATATCTTTTAACTAATGTCGAACACTACCCAAATATCTTTAAACAATTTCATTAAACTTGGGTGATTTTTGAAAATCTGTATTTTTTCAAAAAAAAAAATATTTGTTGGAAGCTGTGTAATTGTGTGTGTTGTTTGTTTTTTGAAATTGTGTTTTCGGATGTTGCCTTTATAATATTCACTAAAATTTTTGTCGATAACAAGCAAAACGTTATGTTTGGGTGTACAAAATTATTTTTATAATTAGAGGACGGATAAATCTTGAAAGGTTCTATTAAGCAGTTAAGTGTGAAACAAATTGCTAATCAGCGTGTTGATATTTTATTTGCTCAAGCAGAGATTGTGGGTAGGTCTAATCCTGAATTAGCAAGGTCTTATGTTAAAGCCGCAAAAAAAGTAGCGATGTCTGCTCGTTTTTCTTTACCTTCGAAATATAAACGTCGTGTTTGTAGGCGTTGTAGTTCTTTATTTATTGTAGGTTTTAATTGTCGTACTCGTATTCAACAAAAAAGAGAGCCTCATGTCGTAGTAACATGTTTAAACTGCGGTTATCTTTCTCGTATGTTGTTTAAAAAGAAAAGAGGATGTACGAAAGTTGAGTAAACCTATAACATCTCGTATGAAACGTCATGTTAAGCATGTGTTAAAAGATGAAAATCCGACTATATGGGTGGGTAAGGAGGGTTTGACATTACAATTGGCTGCAGAAGTTGAGAAGCAGTTGCAAAAAAATAAAATGGTAAAAATTCGGATTCTTCCTGCAGCGTTAGTAGGTGATAATACAGCGCAATTAATTGCAACTCAAGTGGCGCAGCAGACTTGTTCGTCATTGGTGGAAGTGCGTGGGCATGTTTTTATATTGTTTAGGAAGCGTCGTCAAACAACTTCTACAATATCTTAAATTTGATGTTTGTTATTGAAGTGTGGGTGTAGTGAACTTTTAAATATAATTTTTTGTAGATGTGGTGGGCGTTTTTTATGGCTGTTTCAAATGTTGAAAGGTTATATGTGTATTATCAAAAATTGTTTCTTGAGTTGGATCATGTTAGAATAGCAGAAAAATTGTGTCTTAAATGTGATGATGACTACATGTATGTCCCATTTTTTAACAATATGTTTTCTATAAACAGGCGTTCTGCAGTTATAAATAGTCTTCAATGTGGAAATGATTTGCTTTATCGTGAAAAACTTTTGATATTGCATCACATGTATTTTCATAAGTCAGATGCTGAAAATTCGGGAAACATGGTTGCGTTTCGTAATCTTCGTGAATGTGCTGATTTTGAACCGGCATATCAAAAAATGACAATTGTACCTTTTGCAACATATTTTAACAAAAAAATGGAACTTTTAATACAACGTGTACATGATATAAATGGACAATTAAACACGTATGGCGATGTAAGTTTTACTGTTAACGCGTTTCCACGTATTCCTTTACAGTTCATTTTTTGGGATGGAAGCGATGAATTTCCGGCAAATGCTACAATACTATTTGATAAAAATGTGGCACAATTTATTCATCCTGAAAGTATACCTGTGTTAGCTAATGCTGGTGTTAACATTTTGATGGAAAAGCATTGATCAGTGTATTATTTATGAAAATGATGTATATAATGAATTGTTATATGCAAATGTGTTGACACATGTAAAAATTTATCTATACTGTTTGATGTACTTTATAACCACTAGTGTTAGGTAATTTAGTGATTAATTGTTTGTTCATGTTAAGCAGTGGTATTTTGTGGCGTGCTATAGTTTAAAGATTGCACAACAGTTTATCTGTTGTTCAGAGAATATTTATATTAGGCTTCATTGTTTTACTGCAAGGAAAAACTAAAAGGGACAAGAGCATCTTGGCAACTCCTCATAACGTACCTGCATCAAAGTTCATCGAGCGATTAGCAAAATACTTAAAAGAAAATGTCGATGAAGTTCAACCATTATCATGGACAAGCGTAGCTAAAACAGGCATACATGTTGAAAAACAACCACAAAACCCAGATTGGTGGTATGTTCGTAGTGCATCTGTTTTACGCAAAGTTTACATTCATGGACCAATAGGCATTGAAGATCTAAGATCTGATTATGGTGGAAGAAAAAATCGTGGTAGCAAACCTGACGCTGTTAAAAAAGCGGGTGGTAGCAACATCCGTAAAATTCTTCAACAATTAGAAACAGCAGGATTAGTTGTTACCAGCCGGCCAGAAGGGCGAAAAATGTCGCCAAAAGGTCGTAAACTATTACAAGAAATTGCTGGCGATATAACAAGAGAAATGATAAAAACAGTCCCAGAGCTTAAGAAGTATCAAGGCGACTAAGTAAAATGTCAGATGACGAGCTTGAGAATATTCGGAAACGAAAACTTTTGTCTATGCAGAATCGCGTAAGCGATGAACAAAGACAAACTCAAGCTGAAGAAAAAATTGAAGCCCAAAAACAGGCATTGCTACGGCAAATCCTGACTCCAGAGGCAAGACAACGGCTTAATAACCTGAAAATGGTTAAAGCCGACTTTACCGAACAAATTGAACTGCAACTAATCCAGATGGCACAAATAGGCAAACTACCTATACCGCTATCTGACGCGCAACTAAAACAAATACTGTTGCAGCTTCAAACACGCAAACGAGAAACAAAAATTACAAGGATATGAAAAAAATGGCAAGAGTAAAACCACCTGCAAAAAAACGCCGTTTAGCTAAAGCAGCAAAAGAATCATCGTCTGTTCCAACATGGGTAGTAGCTAGAACTGATGGCAAAGTCAGAATGACCCCTAAAAATAGGCGAAACTGGCGTACCAGTAAAATAAAGGCATAGGAATGACAACTGATGGTTAACGCTCAAGAAGAACAACAAATAATTCAAGAAACTGAAGAAATACTAGATATACCAGAAATAGAAGAAGAAACTATACCTGAACAACTTACATCAACATCTGCTGCTACAGAAGAACCAAAAGAAGTCGAGGCAAAAACTGAAAAACCAAAAAAGAAACAAAAAGACGATGATATAGTACTAGAAAGAATCTATACTGTACCACTACAAAGAGCACTAGTTCGTCCACCAAAAAAACGTGCTCCACGTGCAATGCAATTACTTAAAATCTTTATAGCTCGACACATGAAGATGCCTACAACAGTTTCAGATGAAGAAGACGAGTTACCTCAAATGATTATAACCTCCGAAGTTAACGAAAAAATTTGGGGCAAAGGGATAGAAAAACCACCACGCAAAATACGTGTTCGTGTAACCAAAGACAGAGCAGACAACATAACAGTATATTTAGCAGAAGCTGAATAAACCACCCCAAAAATTTATGCCAATCCTTCAAGGATGGTACCCAAATTTTGTTGATATTTTGCGAAGATTTAAATGTATGAATTTAAAGTTTTACAGTTTAAATGTAAGCGAAAAAATTGCAAGTTATTCTCAATTAAACAATTGCGTTATACTTGCATGGTACGCTTAAACAATTTAAGGTGAATAATCTTGACCGTATACTTATCAAGCGTAATTGGAAGCTCCAGCATAGGCGTATACTCTTTGGCAACAGAAAGCATAGTGATGGTTCCACGTATGATGCCTCAAAAAAAGGCTCAGGAATTTGCTGATTGGTTGAAAGCAAAACTAATTTGTACTTCTATTGGCGGATCCATGTTGCACGGAGCACTTGTTTGTGCTAACTCTAATGGTATGTTGCTTCCCACTTCTGTTCGTGATGAAGAATTAGCAGAAATTCGTCGTGTTTTTGATGGAACAATAACTATTATGGAAACCAAAAAAACTGCTTATGGTAACTTGGTTTTAGCAAGTGATAAAGGTGCTATTGCAGATCCACGTTTAAAAGAGGATGTTATTAAAAAAATTGCTGACACACTCGGCGTAGAAGTGTTGCAAACTGAAATAGCAGGGTTACCTTACGTGGGTTCTTTAGCTGTTGCTACAAATAAAGGTGTACTTGCTCATCCGTTGTTAAAAGATGACGAACGTAAGATTATTGAACAGGCCTTTAAGGTTCCCATTGATGTTGGCCCAATTAACTGTGGGATTCCTTACGTTGGAACAGGGTTAATTGCAAATAGTTGTAATGCTGTTGCTGGTTCTATGACAACTGGACCCGAGATGTTTATAATAGGGAATGCATTGGATGTTGTGCAGGAAGTAGAATAAATGAAAGTTTTCAGAGTAACTGGCGAAATAAATAAGCCTAACTTGGCAACATCATTTGCAAAAGAAATCATAGCTGAAAAAAGCGAGCATGCCATAGAAAAAGTTTACACCGAACTAGGTAGCAAACATCGTGTAAAAAGATATCACATAAAAATTATATCTGCAGTAGAAGTTCAAGCAGATGATATTCAAGATGAAATCCTTAAGAAACTAGTTCTTGGGGAGTAAACATTTTGGCGATTAACAGTAATCAAGAAGAGATTCAAAAACTAAATGCTGAAATGCGTTACCTAGAGCAAACAGCCGAAGTGTTGCAACAACGAATTAATATGATGAACACTGCATTAGCTGATTTGACATACGCTAACACAACTATAGAAGGCATAGAACAAGAAAAAGAAAACGCTGAAATGCTTGTACCAATCGGCGGAAGCTCTTACGTACAAGTAAAACTTGCCAATCCAGATAAAATAATAGTTGGTCTAGGTGCAGGAGTTTCTGTGGAAAAATCTTTGGTTGACGCAAAAACGACATTCACAGAACGTTTAGATGAACTTGAAAAAACACTAAAATATGCTCAAACACAATTCAACCAAGTCGTCGAACGTATAAATTCTAGCCAAAAAAGGATAGAATATTTACTTAACAGCACTCACCAAGGGAACGTCTAAATACATGTTTGACAAGCTCAAGTCTGGTTTTAAAAATCTAGTCACAAAAGTAACCACGACTGAGCTTAAAGCAGACAATCTCAACCCTATTTTATCCAACTTCAAAATGACTCTTGCTGAAAACGATGTTGCTCTACCAGTTGCAGACAAAATCTGTGACGAACTAGAAAAAAGACTTACCGGATCACCAATTAAGCGACTTGATGACCGTAAAAAACTTGTAGAAGATAACCTGCGACAAGTGCTACTTGATGTTTTAGAAACCGACAATCGCATTAATTTACTGGAAAAAATTTCCGAAAAACGTCAAAAAGCTGAACCATTTGTTTTAATGTTTGTTGGAATAAATGGTACAGGGAAAACAACAACAATCGCTAAAGTCACACAGTTTTTACGGGAAAAAAGTTATTCTACAGTTTTAGCTGGTGCTGATACTTATCGTGCAGGTTCTATAGAACAACTAGAAGAGCATGCTAGACGTTTAGGTGTACGAGTAATCAAACACACTTATGGTGCCGATCCAGCTGCCGTAGCTTTTGACACAATTAATCATGCTAAAGCGCATGGTATAAATGTGGTTTTAATTGATACTGCTGGTAGAATGCAAACTAATCAAAATCTTATGAATGAACTTATCAAAGTTAAACGAGTTGTAAAACCTGATTTGGTAATTTTTACAGTTGACTCTTTAATTGG
This sequence comes from Candidatus Bathycorpusculum grumuli, assembly GCA_009776805.1. GTDB lineage: Archaea > Thermoproteota > Bathyarchaeia > Bathyarchaeales > Bathycorpusculaceae > Bathycorpusculum > Bathycorpusculum grumuli. Next base: position 6,083 of record WRNB01000056.1, read on the forward strand.
TAATGATGCGGTAATGCAAGCTGAAGAATTTAACAGTGCAATAGGTATAGATGCAACAATATTGACTAAAGTTGATGCAGATGTTAAAGGGGGTTCATCTCTAAGTGTAACTTATGTTACCAAAAAACCAATTTTATTTATTGGTGTAGGTCAAACATATAAGGATATAGAGGTTTTTGATCCAGAAAAATTTGTTAAAATGATACTTCGTTGATTAATATATATTATTTGTTGCTTAGTTGAATAACTTATAAATTGTGTTTATATAATTCATAAAAATTCATTAGGGGTGCAATAGTTTTGGTGCGAAACTTGAGTTATTTTACTATAATAAAGTGGTTGTTGTGTAAAATTAGTTGTCTATATTTTGTTTAGTTGTTGGTTGTTTGTTTTTGGTGTGGGTTTTATTTTTGATGTAGAGCATTATTATGCTGATTATGCTTATTGTTATGGTTAAAACAATAGTGGCATGTATGATGGTGATACTATTTGTGGGTGTTGTTTTTAGTGTTGTTTCTGTTGTTGTGTTTTGGTTTGTGTTTGTGTCTGTGTTTTGTTCTGTGTCTGTGTTTTGTTCTATGGTTGTACTTTGGTTTATTGATTGATCGACGTTTGTGTTTGTGTTTTGGTTTGTGTTTGTGTTTTGGTTTGTGTTTGTGTTTTGGTTTGTGTTTGTGTTTGTGTTTTGGTTTGTGTTTTGGTTTGTGTTTTGGTTTGTGTTTTGGTTTGTGTTTGTGTCTGTGTTTTGTTCTGCTGTTTGTTGTATTTCGTCTGTGGTGGTGTTACCTATTGCTGTTTGAATGGCTGCTGCAGCGTTAATTATGCCGTAGCCGAAGTATTCTTTGGCTGTTGCATTATTGGGTTGTGGGTTGGTTGCTGTTTGACATAAGATGTTTCTTGCTTCTATGTTTGTTAATGTATCGTTCGCTGCTAGGACAAGTGCCGCGGTACCTGTGACATAGGCTACTGCAAAGGATGTTCCTGTACGAGTGTAGATCGTGTTATCATTTAGATTTATGCCGTAAACGTTTACTCCAGGAGCTGATAATTCAATTTCAGGTCCTCTGCATGATTTTTCGTATATGTCATTGTTTTCTTTTATAGCTGCTACTGCAATTACTGTGTTATATTTGGCAGGGTATTCGACACCGTATCTTGTGTCACCTGAGTTTCCTGCAGCTGCTACTAATAAAATACCACTGTTGTATGCTTTGTTAAGTGCTTGTTCTATTGCATTGTTTCTATTGGTACTGCCCCAGCTCATTGATATGATTTGCATATCATTATCTATTGCCCATTGTATGCCTGAGAGTGCTTGATTCATGTTACCGCTTCCTTGGTTGTTTAACACTTTTACTGCGTATAATTCTACGTCTGGTGCAACTCCGCTAAAGCCTGTTAACGGATTTGGTTGTGCCGCGATTATTGAAGCAATCATTGTGCCATGGCCGTTTTTGTCTGTGGTGTCTGTGTTTCTCTCAACATAGTTGTAGCCTGAATGAAAATTTAGGCCGTCAACTTGGGCAATGCCTGTGTCTAAAAGTGCAATTTTTACGCCTGTGCCATTGCTTAGTGTTTCTATGTGTGTTGCATTGATTAATTGAAGTGGCCAATTTTCTATTATTCCTGTGGCGTATGTTTCTGTGTTTTCTGATATGTATTCTATGTTTGGATTTTGCATTAATTTTTCTATATTATTTTGTGGTATTATGGCGTGTATTGCAGGTATGATGCTGTAAATTTCAAGTATAGTTGCATTATATGCATTAAGTAATTGCGGATTAGGTGTTTCTGTAAAACCTATAATTACATCTTTTTTTTCTGTTAAGGTACTTTCAATGTTTGAAGTGGCAGAAATATATGGATTTGATATAGTTAGAGTTAAAAGCATTAATGTAAAACTGGTAACTAAAAGAAAAGTGCCGTATTTGTGTTGTCTTGTTTTTAGTTTCATATGGCTTTCGCATAAATATTTGCATAAGTTTAATTATACCTTTTCCCAATTTCGTTTAATAGATCTTGCTGTTTATTATTTTTGTATTTTTAAACTGTATATAAATGCTGTTAAACAATTGAGGTAGGTGAATGAAAATATAAAAATCGCCTAGTTACGCAAGTAAAAATGATAAAATATTATGATATTAAGGTTTAATAGTTGTTGATTTTGGTTGTTGTTTTGATGGTTTTGCTTGTGTGGTTGTGTGGTTTTTGTGTTTTTATAATTTGTTTGATTATTTGGTGGTGGAGTGTTTAGTTTTAATATAAAAATAATGGGTTAATGTCTAATGTTTTTTATTCTGTGGTGGATTGGTTTTGTCGGTGTATTTTTTTGAATTGTTTGTTTTTTGTGTTTTTTTTTGGATTTTTGTTAGGTTTTTTGGCACTGTTTTTTTTATTGTATGTCATGTGATGTATATGTGTGTTGTTTATGTATTTTTTTTGTTTTTGATGTTTGTGGTTGTTTTTTGGTGTTTGTGTGTTATTTTTGTTGTGTTGTGGGGTTGTTTTTGTGGTTTGATTTGTGAAAGAAGATTGTTTTGTGGATGTTTTAGTATGTTCTATGAAGTAAAATTGGTAGAGTTATTGTTATTAGGTTTCTATTGGCGTTTTTGCTTTAACTATTCAAGTTTTTTGGTAATATTATGTTTGTGGGTTGAGGAACTCTTATCTAATAGTCACATTACAGAAGTGTAATAAACTTTATTAATTGAGAGGCGCACGAAGTGGTTAACGGTAAATACTGGAATGAAAAAATTGAAACAATGTCCAGTGAAGAAATAAAAAAGTACCAATTGCACGAACTCAAAGAGCAAGTAACATATTGTTATGCTAACAGCAGTTTTTATCATAAAAAATTTGATAGTGTTGGATTAAAACCTGGGGATATACAAACATTTGATGATTTGCAAAAAATTCCTTTTACTGTAAAGGCGGATTTAAAGGAAAATTATCCCTATGGTATGGTGGCTGCTCATTTGGATGATATTGTTGAAATTCATGCTTCTAGTGGAACAACTGGTAACCCTATTGTAGGTGCTTATACAAAAAATGATATAGATGTTTGGCAGGAGATTATGGCTAGGTCTATTTATACTGCTGGAGGGCGGTCGCAAGATGTAATACATGTTGCTTATGGTTATGGGTTGTTTACAGGTGGTTTTGGTTGTCATTATGGGGCGCAAAAGATTGGTGCTAGGCTTGTTCCAATAGGTGGTGGTATGACGCAGCGTCAAATATCTCTTATGAAAGATCTTGGGGTTACAATGCTTGCTTGTACTCCAAGTTTTGCTGTTTATCTTGCAGAAATTATGGTAAAGGAAGGGGTGGATCCAAAAAAAGATCTTCAACTTAGGCGAGGTATTTTTGGTGCTGAACCTTGGTCTCAGCAGATAAGGCAGAGGATTGAAAAAGAGTTAGGTATTGAAGCTTTTGATATATATGGGTTAACTGAGCTTTATGGTCCTGGTGTTTCTATAGAGTGTTCTGAGCATAATGGGTTGCATGTTTGGGAGGATCAGTTTATTGTTGAAACTATTGATCCTGATACGGGTGAATCTTTGTCAGATGGGCAAGAGGGTGAATTAGTTTTTACTGCTTTAAACAAAACTGGTTTGCCTGTTCTTCGTTATCGTACACGTGATATTTCAAAGGTTATTCGTGAAAAATGTGTTTGTGGGCGTACTCATGCTAGGATGTTGCGTGTTACAGGAAGATCTGATGATATGTTGATTGTTCGTGGGGTAAATGTGTTTCCTTCGCAAATAGAGTTTGCTGTATTGCAGTTTCGTGAACTTGCAATGCAATATTTAATTGTTCTAGATCGTCCTGGTGCTCTTGATACTTTTCTTATTAAAGTTGAATTAACGCCTCAAGCGCAAAATAATTCTCAACTTGACACAAAAAAACTCAAATATAATATTCAAAAAAGAATTCATATAATAACTGGGTTAACTGCAGATATTGAGATTGTTAAACCAAACGAACTACCACGAACAGATGGAAAAGCAAAAAGAGTAATAGATTTACGTAAAGGCAAAATGTAAAGGCAACACATATGTCAAAAATTACTTTAAACAAACCTAACAGTTTTGTTTTATACAACGGAGACGAAGCAGTTGCACGAGGAGCTATTGAAGCAAACATTAAAGTCGCAACCGCATACCCTGGAACCCCATCAACAGAAATCCTTGAANCCCTCTCCCAAGCCGCTAAAACCTTAAACTTTTACGCAGAATGGAGCATTAACGAAATCATAGCCACCGAAGTCGCAGCAGGTGCAGCCATGACAGGCGCAAGAGCACTTGTTTCCATGAAACACGTTGGCTTAAACGTCGCCTCTGACGCAATCATGACTCTTGCATACACAGGCACCAAAGGCGGCCTAGTAATAATAGTTTGCGACGACCCCGCCCTACACAGCAGCCAAAACGAACAAGACACACGATACTTTGCAGTACACTCCAAACTACCCCTACTTGACGCCGCAAACCCCCAAGAAGCCCTAAACATGACCAAAGAAGCCTTCAACATAAGCGAACAACTTGAACTCCCCATAATAATACGCTTAACCACCCGAGTAGCCCACGGAAAAGCCAAAGTACAAATCGGAAACATACAAAAACTCAACCAAAACATCTCATTTGACAAAAACAACACCAAATGGGTAATGATACCCGCAAACGCAATCCAACAACACCGCCTCCTAGAAGAAAAAATAATAAAAGCAAAACAAATCGCCGAAACTTCCCAATTTAACCAAATCGAAGACAACAACTCTAACATCGGCATAATCAGCAGCGGCGTAAGCTACCACTACACCAGAAGCATACTTAACACCAAAAATTTTTCCTGGCTAAAACTCGGACACATAAACCCCTTCCCAACTGACCTTGTAAAAAATTTTGCCTCAAAAGTAAAACAACTAATAGTAATCGAAGAACTCCGCCCATACATCGAAGAAAACCTCCAACGCCTAAAATTAAACCCAATAGGAAAAACCACCCTCAACCTTGGAGAAATAGGCGAATACACCCCAGACCGCATACGCGAAGCACTCGCAAAAATAGGATTAACACAAACAACACCCACACCCACACCAATCACCAATTTACCTCCAAGACCACCCAACCTCTGCCCAGGCTGCACACACCGCGCTTTATACTACGCCCTAAACTCAGTTTACCAACACATAAACTGTGACACCGACAAATGTATCGGCTGCAAAACTTGCGAACAAACATGTTCACTTGAAAAAGAAAAAATAATTAACCCCGCTAAATCCCGAATTAAAGTTATTAACAAAACAGCAACCACATGTCAAGCCTGTATTAACGCTCCATGCGTCACATCCTGCCCTAATAATGCACTTTCCAAAAGCGTTACAACAGGCACAATTATTGTCAATGAAAACAAATGTAACGGTTGTGGAGTATGTACTAAAAACTGTCAATACAACGCTATAACCATCGATGATAATAAACAAAAAATTCTCATATGCGATACCTGTCAGGGTAACCCGGCATGTGTCAAAACTTGCCCCAAACACGCATTAACACTAATAGGCCGAGCAAACGACAAAATTGTCACAGGCGACATAGGCTGCTACTCTCTTGGCGCATTACCTCCATTAAGCACCATGCAAACTTGTCTTTGTATGGGCGGAGGTATTTCACAAGCTGCAGGAATGATCCATGCAGGTATAAAAGAAAAAATATTTGCGGTACTTGGTGACTCTACATTTTTCCATGCAGGTATGACAGGACTATTAAACATTGCATACAATAACGCAAACATGTGTGTCATTATACTGGATAATCATACAGTCGCAATGACGGGACACCAACCAACACCTGCAACAGGAAAAACAGCTATGGGTGATAACGCAAAAATTGTAAGTATCCAAGAAATCGTTAAAAGTGTTGGAATAAACAAAATTTTAACAGTTGACCCATACGATATCAAAACAACAATAAATGCTATACGTGAAACTCTAACTTATAACGAACCATGCGTCATAATAGTTCAACGCCCATGTCCTCTTCTAACTAAACATGACGCACCACGAGAAACCACAAACAAGTGTGGCAACTGTGGACTATGCACAACAAATTTTGGATGCCCAGCTATTACCCAAATCAACAACAAAGCAGAAATCGATCCAACATTATGTAACGGGTGCGGAGTATGCGAAATAATCTGTCCGCATCAAGCTATAAGGAGAAAATCACAATGAAACTTAATCTTATATTTGCCGGCGTAGGCGGTCAAGGTATTGTAGTATTAAGCGATATTTTCTGTGAAGCAGCAATACTTGACGGTTTTGATGTAGCAAAAGCAGAAATTCACGGTATGGCTCAACGCGGTGGCTCTATTGTAGCTCATGCAAAAATAAGTGAAAAAGTGGAAACTCCACTAATCGAAGTAGGTCAAGCAGACGCCATAATCGGTTTTGAAATTCTCGAAACCACCAGAACATTACATATGTTAAAACCAAATGGTGCCGTAATCATAAACACTAAATACATCCCCCCAACAAATTCTATAAAAAACGTCTCCCAAAAAACATCCCAACAGCTTCTAAACTTGATTAAAGATAGAATACCTACTGTTTACGAAGTGGATGGTGTAGGTATTGCTAAACAGCTTGGTAATAATATAGTTGTCAATACAGTTTTACTTGGTGCTTTATCAGCTCTTCCCAATATGCCGATCAAACAAGAATCCTTTAAACAAGCAATGATGAGCAAACTAAAAGAAAAATATTTGCAAATTAATTTGCAAAGTTTTGATCTTGGTCGTCAAAGTGTACTAAAAACAGATAGTCCGTAACCCCGAAAATAATTATTACCATAAAAATCAAGGTATAACTATTTTTTTAAAATACACATAAATTACAAAAATTTATGAGTATAAATAACTATGTTACACTAATTTGGTGATAATAAGAAGTATCTCTTACCGCTATGTCGAATGTATAAATCATTAAAACTGTATATCGTTTAACTGCAAAATGAAAACAATAATGTTGTTTTGATGCAAATAATGCACTATTTAATATCGACAATTATGGTAATAAAAAAATCAAAAATAATGCCTAATTAATTTATGAAAAAAAAACGTTACATAATATATTGTAACCAAATAAAATATCTCACACAAACGTTAACAGTATAACATACTATTTTTTATAATTTATCGTTTAAAATCTACTCATAAAAAATATTTCACACGTTTGTCATGTAACAAATACTTTGAATAAAATTGAAAAGTAACGTGTATTTTACTCAAAAAAGACTTAGCAGTTGCAAATATTTTTATGTAGGCTTTACACTGTTCACGGTGCTGGGGTGGCCGAATGGCTGAGGCGGTAGCCTGCAGAGCTGCTCTATATGGGTTCAATTCCCATCCCCAGCTCTTTGGCATAAACCACCAAAAGTTTGTGATGTATGAAAAAATTTTTCGGACTTTAGTGTTGTTAAGCTCGTTTTCTGAAAAGTCTAGCACCGTCGTCCATTGTGCAGACATATTCAAATCCAGCAGTTACCAGTTCAGTAGCTTCTTTTGTGGTTGTAGCGACTTTGCATACGTACTGGTCATCTTCGTCGAATTCTACTAATTGCGTGTACACTAGTGTGTTTTTGATGTTTTTATGCCCAAGTATTCTCATGACCCGTATGATATCTTTGGTTTTATGGTATTCCATGGTGGCTTTCCAATGGCGAAACGTGTGAAAAGATATCTGTATTATTCGGGGATTGCCCAGTTTCATTGCGATTGCTCTGCGTTGTCTTGTAAAGCTTGTACAATAACCCTTTAGTATCTTACGAGTAAAATTCTTTGTAAATAACACAGAAAATTAAATCAAACCAAGGTAGTGTCCCAATATACGATACCTTTATATAGTTCGCATGCTACAATATTGCCAGTGAAAAACATGCCAAAAGGAAGACCAAAAAGCCAAAACAACAT
>WRNB01000057.1 GCA_009776805.1 Candidatus Bathycorpusculum grumuli
ATGGGTAATATTAGGTTGGTTGGGTTTGGTGGTGTTTGTGGTGTTACTGAGGTGTCTAAGCGGAATCGTGATTTGTGTGGTGCTTTGGGTATTGATGTTCCATCAATGGAGACCTATACCAACATTTGAAAATTTCGGATTTAAACCCCAATAACACTCAACTAATAATCAAATATAACCTCACCTTACAACACTAATAGAAAAACATAATTTAATCAATCCACTATTCTGCGAGGGCGATATTTTTTTAGGTAAATCAAAAAACCCACAAAAACCCCCACTCCCACCACAATCACCACCCCAAACAACAACACATACCCCCAATTCAAAGAAGAAACTGGGTCTAAACCAAACTCCGCCACCCACAAACCATAATCACTATCACCCAACTGCATAGAACCCTCATCACTTCCATAATTCATCATCACAACCAACGAACCATCACTACCAATAACATGCACTCCACCAACATTAACATCATCAAAACCCGAACCCATAAAATCCGACATATATTTAGAATAAGATTCAAACCACAACTCATCACCAGAAGCATCCAAACAACTAATACCCAAACGATCAAACACTAAAACACTACCATCCACCCACTCAACAACATCCATAATACCATATTCATAACTATAATGTCCCGATCCACCAACACCATACCGTTTACACCACAACTCATTCCCCTCACTATCTACCTTTACAATCCAACCAAACTCAGAATCCCTACCACCTAAAACAAACCCACCATCCAAAGTCGGAGTAACCAAATCAAAAAATAATGATGAACCACGAGGCACCTCGGGATAATCATAAATACGACTCCAAACAACAGCCCCATTCAAATCCAACTTGGCAAACCAACCACTCAAACCCCAATTGCCAGCAACAAAATAACCATCCCCACTACTTGACACCAAAACGGTCTTACTAAAAACATAGTTTTTATCGTCACTAAAAGTTTTTTGCCAAAATAAGCTATCATTACTACATTTAAGAATCACTGCAGAACTAAAACCGTCAATTGGACTATTTTGAGTAGATATCACATAGTTGCCATCATCAACTACAACAAACGTTGTTATATCCCGTGGATTAAATTGAATATCGGGTAATTGTTTTAAATCAAGTGTTTGGTTCCATTCAAGGTTGCCTCGAGAATCAGTTTTTAGTAATAAAAGAGGTTCATACCAACCACCGTGAGCCAAAAAATATCCTAAGTCAGAGGTTTGCATAAACCATTGCCGGCTGTCATAGGATTCTGCATATGTTTTTATCCAACCTACTTTATGATTACTGTTAATTTTCATAACATATGGAGTATAGACATACGTTGAAGTAGAGCCTCCATACATATGTTTGGTACTGTCACATCCAGCAATTACGTATCCTCCATCATGAGTTGGAATTATAAAAGACGCCCCAGAATGCCCGCTATAGGTCTTACTCCATTGGAGCTCTAACTGTGAGGCAGATTGAGCTAAAACATGGTTAGACACAATTAAAAGTGTTCCAACAAACAACACCACAAACATAACCACTTTAATCTTCAACTCAAACAAACCCCCAACGCAATATCAGAATAAACAAAAAATTTATCATATATAAACATGTACCATAACACACACTCAGACAGCAAACACTCAAAAAAGGAGAAAAAAGATCAAACATTTTCTCAGATAGAAAATTCCTGCACATCTGTAAAATAATGCTTGCTATTATTGAATGGTACTGCTACGTTTTTTGTGTATAGGAAGAATCCTTTAATGTTGCCTGCAGGATTTGCGCTTTGATTTTTTTCAATAGACGTAGACTTGGCGATGGATTGGGATAAGTCAAGGCCTGTTCCTGTTCCATGCATACCTAAATTTACTAAACAGTGCTTCAATTCACCATTAACCAATTTAACCCCACAATTATTACTACCTGTCCCAAGCCAAACATTAGCCTTAAAAAAAGAAAAATACGACTTAGCAAAAACGGTTTGGTCGTTTATAGGTGTCGGGTGAGTTTTAAGCGTCAGTTGGTTGGGGATTTTAAGGGTTGTGTTGATGCTTTAGAGGCTCAATGAGTTAAAGTTGTTGTGTGATTGTGGCTAAGTATGGGTTCGATGGGTGTGTTTTTGTGGTAGTGGTTCTTTTTTTGTGTTTTTATGTGTGTTTTTTGTGGTTTTGGGTTTGATGGTGTGTTTTGTGTTTAAGTGAGAATTTTTATGTTGTTTGTTTTTTTAGTGGAAAATGTGTTTGAAAAACTAGTGGTTTATGAACATATGGAAAAAAATTATGTATTGTTTTTACGTTTTTATAATGGTTGGTTAATTACCTCAAAAATATCGAGAACTGGTTTTAAATTAAATATCAAAAATCGGTACACTGCCAAAATTGGGTATTAAAGTAAAAGTAAAAAATTATTTGAAACTTGGATTTCAGCTATTAATTGCAGTACTTATTGTGTTAAGAACTGGGCTTTGATGTACAGAGTCTTGTGATGCTCTCCTTGCTCCTCCAATCAAGCTTTTCAGCTTGAGATATTTACTTAGGAGGTGATCCGGCCGCAGGTTCCCCTACGGCCACCTTGTTACGACTTTTCCCCCCTCACGAAACTCAGATTCGATACCGCCATCAAAGACGGCACCTCACCCAAGAGTCGCTCGGGTGGAACGACGGGCGGTGTGTGCAAGGAGCAGGGACGTATTCACCGCGCGCTAGTGACACGCGATTACTAGGGATTCCATGTTCATGAGGGTGGGTTTCAACCCTCAATCCCAACTACGGCAGGTTTTCGAGATTACCCTCCCCTTTCGAGGTCGGAACCCATTGTACCTGCCATTGCAGCTCGCGTGTGGCCCGGGAGATTCGGGGCATACTGACCTGCCGTGGCCCGCTCCTTCCTCCACTTTATCAGTGGCGGTCTCCTCAGTGTGCCCAGCACAAAGCTAGTAGCAACAGAGGATGCGGGTCTCGATCGTTGCCTGACTTAACAGGACACCTCACGGCACGAACTGGCGACGGCCATGCACCTCCTCTCAGCTCGTCTGGCAAGACCTTTAATCTGGCCTTCATACTGCTGTCGCTCCCGGTGAGATTTCCGGCGTTGACTCCAATTAAACCGCAAGCTTCACCCCTTGTGGTGCTCCCCCGCCAATTCCTTTAAGTTTCAATCTTGCGATCGTACTCCCCAGGCGGCAGGCTTAACAGTTTCCCTGCGGCACTAGAACGGCACGTGGCCGTCCAAACACCTAGCCTGCATCGTTTACAGCTGGGACTACCCGGGTATCTAATCCGGTTCGCTCCCCCAGCTTTCATCCCTCACCGTCGGGCGCGTTCTAGCAGACAGCCTTCGCCACTGGTGGTCTTCCCGGGATTATAGGATTTCACCCCTACCCCGAAAATACCGTCTGCCTCTCTCGTCCCCTAGCCAAGCAGTATCCCCCGCAATCCAACGATTAATTCGGTGGTTTTAACAAGGGACTGACCTAGCCAGCTACGGATGCTTTAGGCCCAATAAACATCCACACCACTCGAAGAGCTGGTATTACCGCGGCGGCTGACACCAGACTTGCCCTCTCCTTATTCCCCTAGCTTTCTAAACTAGGTAAAAGCCCTCCTCAGCGGAAGGCACTCGGGATAGCCCTGTCACACTTTCGTGTATTGCAAAGTTTTCGCGACTGCTGCGCCCCGTAGGGCCTGGGTCCTTGTCTCAGTACCCATCTCCGGGCTCCCGCTCTCACGGCCCGCACCGGTCAAAGGCTTGGTGAGCCATTACCTCACCAACAACCTGATCGGCCGCGGCCTCATCCTTGGGCAACATCACGAGCATAACGTGAAGTCTTTTCAGCGAAGACCCATTCCAGAGTTCTTCACCTATCGAAAATTAGCCCCAGTTTCCCGGGGTTGTTCTCGTCTCAAGGGCAGATTAGCCACGTGCTACTGAGCTGTCTGCCGCGCCTCGTTTTGGCTGAGGCGCACAACTAGCATGTCTTAGTCCTATCCCGATAGCAGTGGGGTCCGGCAGGATCAACCGGAGTTGTGACACTCCGCGCTGATTACTGCGGATCTTTATGTTTTTTGTGTGGTACGAATATTATGAATATATGCACTACATTCTCTCTCGCATTATTTTGCTTAACTGGATTTGGAGGGAGAAACATTCCACTCTATACATCAAAGCCCAATTCAGACCTAACATGAGCAATTCTATCAGGTCCACATACATGTCCCCGCAATTGGAGGCCAACTCCGTCATCCCTGCAAGGCAATCGCCGTTCCGGTAGGGGTTGAGCCGCCGCCATGTGATTAAATTGCGGGGCGCAATTATAGCTGAATTCTATCAGAAGGCACAGTATTAAATATAAAGGTTACGCTTTAATGACGACAAATACCATAAATCACACCTTTTACGAAAGAAAACAACCAAAGAAACAGCTACAAATACAAACATTAAACTAATATAACTACTGACTCAAAAACATTAATTCCCACCAATAACAACATATTTTAACAACACAACCTCACAAATTTCCACATTATTAAACTATACCATCAATTTATCACACACAAAAATTTTGTGGCGCACACATAATAAACCACCCACCACACAATTAAACAAAAACAAAAAAGACACATTTAAAACACACCTACACAACAATTAAAGACAGACAAGTAAACTAATCTTTAAGAGTTTTAAGCATACTCCCAGACACATAACCTTGTAAATCTATAGTTACATATGTAAAACCAAGTTTCGACAATGTATCTGCGATTTTATTCCAAATTTCTATCTTACAAAGAAGCGAAAACTCTGTTTTAGGAACCTCAATTCTTGCCAGCCCTTGATGATCTCTCACACGAACCTGTTTTACACCTGAAATTATTTTCACAGCCTGTTCAGCATTATTAATCCTGACTATTTTCTCTTGAGTAATTTTTTGGTTAAAGGGAATTCTTGATGCCAAACATGCAAGAGAAGGTTTATCATAAATACGAATACCTAATTGCTTAGCTAATTGACGAATTTCATCTTTGCTAAACTTTGTTGTTACCAATGGACTAAAAACGCCTTCAACTTCTTGCACTGCTTTAAAACCAGGCCGATGCTCATTTAAATCACTATAGTTGGTACCCTCAAAAACTGTTTTAACACCCAACTTGTTAGCTACACGTTTTAGGTCTGCGAGCAACTCTTTTTTACAATAATAACACCTATTTTCGGGATTAGCATTAAAATTTGAATTAGACAACACGTTTGTTTGTATTGTATAGAGTTTTATACCTATTTCACTTGCTGTTTTTTTTGCACTTTGAAATTCATCAAATGAATAAATTGGGGATTGAGCAATTATTGCAATCGCCCGTTCACCTAAAACTATACGGCTTACGGCACATAAAATGCTACTGTCTACACCACCTGAAAAGGCAATAACTACACCGTTTCCACCTACTTCAACAATGTAATTTTTGAGGTGTTCAAATTTTTGGTTTATTGTTTCCATTTTGGTCACTTACGTGTAGTACGGTTTGGGCTTTTGTTGTGACTATGACTGAGAGTTCTCTTAGAGGTAAACCTGTTTTTTTAGCTAAGTACTTTAGATCTTCAAATTCTGGTTTTAATCGAATTATTTTACCTTGGCTGTTTTTTGAACATTTGATTTTTACAGTTTCTTTTTGACCTGCAATTGTTACCTCAATTGAGCAGATATCGCGAGAGACCGTGAGTCTTTTGCAGTAGTGCAATCTTACACCTAAAGTACCGGTTTCTTCAATTAACACTTTTGTAAGATGTTGTGCATTTTTTTGGTCAGTTATAACTTTAATTAGTTGAGCAGGCCTATTTTTTTTGGTAAATATAGGTATAATAAATACGTCTTTTGCGCCTTCTAAAAATAAACGATCAATTGTGTAACCAATAATTTCGCCAGAAACATCATCAATATTGGTTTCTAAAACAGTTATAGTATCATTTATCAAGTTAGTTTCTAAATGTTCTCCCATGGTTATTCGTAGAATATTGGGTATTTCTTGAAATTCTTTGTCACCTGCACCGTAACCTGTTTTGGTTGGAATCATTTCAGGATAGAATTTGGTGGCTTCGGGGGCTAAATTGATGAGTATTGCTACGCCGGTTGGGGTGGCGAGTTCGGAGTCTACGGGTCCGCCTTTGAGTGGAAAATTTTTTGATTGGATTATTGCTAAAGTTGCGGGAGAGGGGCTTGAGGTTATGCCATGTGAGAATTTGAATAATCCGCCTCCTACTGATATTGGAGTGGCGTATATTTTTGCGTTGAAAAAGTTGAGGTCATCCATTGCAACTGCGGATCCTATGATTTCGGCTGCTGTGTCGATTAAGCCGATTTCGTGCAGGTGTATGTCAGGTAGATTATTGTTGTGTAGTTTGGCTTCAGTATTTACAAGTGAGTGGATAGTGTTTGATGCGAATTGTTTTGCTTTGGATGATATATTGAGGTGTTTAACGGTTTTTTCTATGATTTCGATTAGTTGTTTGCCGTTTTTTGGTGTTTGTGTGTTTGATGTTATTGTGACTTTAGTTGCTTGAAAGTTTTTTGTTGTAACTTTTTTTATGTTTATGTCAATGTTTGAGTAGCCACATTGTGGGGATTCGAGACTTTTTATTGCGTGTATAATTTTTGTGGTGTCTGCGCCTAGATCTATGAGGGCCCCTAAAAACATGTCTCCTGCTATGCCTGCGGTTTGACAGTCGATAATTATTATAGGCGAAAATTTTGTCATTGAACTTTCTCAGTATTATTTTAGGAGGCAAAAGTGATATATTGATTGTGGTTCTTGAGCTATTAGGGAAATGTTGTATGTTTACGCTTAGGGAGATTTTGGAGAAAACGGCTTGTTTGGAGTTGAGCGTTGATGTGGCGGAAAAGTTAGTTCGTTTACATGCTGTTTCTGAGCTTGAGGGTATAGCTAGAATTGATTGTAACAGGGAGTATCGTAAGGGTGTGCCGGAGATTATTTTGGCGGAGAATAAATCTGTGCAGGATACTGTTGAGATTGCCATGAAAATGTTGGAGGTAAATGGTAGAGTAATTGTAAGTCGATGTACATCGGATCATGTTAAGGCTTTAGAGTCTGCTGTGCCGTCTGGTGCTGTTTGTTTGGTTAATCAGAGAGCTAAGGTTGTTATTATTAAAAATGAAGGTTACAGGGTTACCGTTTCAGGGGGTAAAGTTGGGTTGCTTACGGCTGGTACGTCTGATGTTTCGGTGGCTGAGGAGGNAAAAATTGTTGCCGAAGAGATGGGGTGTACTGTATACACGGGTTATGATTTAGGTGTAGCAGGTATTCATCGGTTGCTTGAGCCTCTTAAGGATTTGATTTTAAAAGATGTTGATGTTATTGTGGTGGTTGCAGGGAGGGAGGGTGCTTTACCTTCAGTAGTTGCAAGTATGGTGAATGTTCCAGTTATTGCAGTTCCAACATCTAATAGTTATGGTTTTGGAGAAAAAGGTGTAGGTGCACTTATGGCTATGTTGCAATCGTGTTCACTTGGAATAGCTGTTGTAAACATTGATTCAGGTGTTGCTGCTGGAGCTGTTGCTACGTTAATTGCTAATCGTGTAGCTAAATTCAGATAGTAACATCAATAATCATGTATTTTTAGTATTAATGAATAATAGTTATTTTATAAAACATGTTTGTAGTTGACTGTATAATGTGTAAATGTAAGTTATATAAATCATAGAAAAATTAATGAGGAAACTATGGAATTGTTACCAGTTAACATGGTGTATGGTGTTATTTTTAACTCATAAACTAAATCTGTACTATTTTGTTTACAAAAATGTAGTCACAAAATAAGAAAAATAAAAACAAACACTATAATAATTTTTTCACTCTAAATATACTGCAAATAGTGAAACCAACAATATCACCAAATTAACTAATCAAAAAATTAACAGCAACATAAACTTTTCAAAAAACATTATACCGTTTTTAACTATGATTTATAGAAAAATAAAAGAAAAAAGAAATACCTGCTATACAGATCAAAAAGAATAATACTTTGACCTTTTTCACAGAGACATTACACATTTCTTTTTCAAGGGGTTATAGACCAATACACATTACTGACAATTATGTCAGCTATATTGGTTTATACTTTTAATCAGTCACGTATAATTTTGGATCATACACATTGTTACCGATTAGGTCAGCTGTATTTGCAGAAAGTTTACCAGAAGTTCGACTATACGTGCCAGTATTGTATAGACCTCCACCAGAATTTGTAGCTCTATTACTAGTTATTTCGCCGCCAGTCATTGTAAAGGTGTAAAGATCAGGAACATAATCGTTAGCAACCGTTGAAATACCATAATTAAACACGCCACCACCATCTGTAGCTGTATTACTAATAATTTCACCACCAGACATTTTAAAAACGCCATAGTTAAACACGCCACCACCATATTCAGCTACATTTCCAGAAACTTTGCCACCAGACATCGTGAAAACACCATAATTTGTCACACCGCCACCAAAATCAGCACCATAATTACCAGTAATTGTACCACTATACAAATAAAGTTCAGCCCCAGACTCCACAAACACTCCACCACCACTAACATTAGTTGTATGAGTTATACATACGCCATCAATTCTCAACACACCACCACTTGCAACAACAGTAGTGTTAAGACCACTTACACCAATCAGCTTAAACTCATTACTACCACTACTTTTCAGCGTTATATCTTTATTAGCTGGAATTATAAGCACCCCCGTAAGAGTAACATCATGATCAAGAGTAACAGTGACAGACGTTCCAGAAGCAGCATTATTAATAGCTCTCACAAGCTCAGAATCATTACCATTACCAGCACCACCATTACCGATAGACCCACTCTTATCCACTACAACAGCATAAACAAGCAAAGAAGAAGCTAACACTATAATTACCAAAGAAACAATTATTAAATTTCTACGGTTCTTATTACGTAAACCCGATTTAGACTCAACAGGAATTTCCATATGAATACCTTTTTTTTAAACCTACTATAACGTTAGACTATATATTTATCTTTTCCCAAAAACAACATCACGCTCTAACCAGCTAATTAACCAATATTTCAAAAAACAGAAAAAATACATGTGCTTCGCATACAATAAACATGAGGCATCAACTTACATACATTCAATCAATTTCTAAATTTTACGTTACTTTTTATTCAACAAATATGACTATACACACATAATTAAATAGTTGTATTTTGGGTTTTTGTAGTGACACATTTTTTATTTTGCGGTTTTTGCGTTGTGTATGATAAGAGTTATGACATGAATTCGACTCGTTTTTTGTTAAGTACCAAATATTTTTGTTGACATTTTTGTTTGGTTGCTGTCTTTTTTGAGGGCAGCTATCAATTATGTAAATCTGTTAACAACAAAAAAAGCGTGGATTACATAGTTGAGTAAATTTAATAGACACATTCTGGAGTTTTATTTGCGCATTGCTCGTATTGTTGTTTGTTGTGGGTTGACGATTTAACGGTGGAATCATCAGCAGATTGTCGAGCTGGGTATATTGGCATAAACAAAAATTGCAACTAGCACATAATATATGATTAAGTGTTACCGATAAATTTCACTAAAAACAAAAAAATAGATAAAGTTAGGTTTTTGGTACAGTTTTTTCAACCGCACTGTTCAAACTGGTCATTTCTGCATTGGCTTTGCGAATGAGATCACCGATAGTTTCTTTTGTCGGAATTGCTGCACCAACTGATAGCGATACTGCTTTTTGATGTGCTCTTTGCAATAATGGTTTAATTGTATCTTTGCAGGCATAACCAATTTCTAGTGCTAACGCAAATGCTTCTTGGTTGTTTATTTCAACACTTCGTCTAGTAGCTTCAACATCAACGACAAGTTGGTCACCAGTGATTATCATACCGTTGTCATAAACTGCACGCATAGACATGCCTAATTCTACGCTTTTTATACCAAGTTTTGATAGAACACTTGCAAGACGTTCATTAATAGCTTCGCCTCTGCGAACAACAAGTGTGTCTTTGCTTACCCACACGCTACCATTTTCAATTTTTGTTGGTAGTCCTACAGCATTTAATTGGCTGATAACTGGACCTGGAGGTTGCCCTGTGTTGCTTATGGGGATAATCACGTCTGTTGCTGCTATGTCGCCAGATTTTGCAAAAGTTTTTACTTTGCCTTTTTCAAGCAGAATTGCTAGTTTGAAGGGGTTTAATTCTGTGAATATGAAAACGTTTGGGCCTTCAAGGTAGTCTTCGAGTGGTGTCAGCTCTTCTTTTTTCATTTCTTCGAGGGCAAGTTTTACCAATGTGTTCTTTAAAACTCTAAAGGTGACTTGTCCTTTCATGCTTTTTTTGAGTTCTTGTAGTTGTGAAGCGCGTACCTTCTGTAAACTGGCGATGCCGATTGACTTACAGTCTTTTAGCACATCAACTATTTCTTCTACTTCAGATGTTTTTTGTTGTAACACTTGTTGTGACGGCATGTTTATTTTCCTCAGTTATGGTTTAATTTTAACAGGTTCGCCCATGGATGTCTTAATAAACATGTACTTGACGTTTTTAAGGCCACGTTTCAGTTTTCCATCCAATACGCGAAGGATAGTTTGAGCATTTTCGACAAGGTCTTCATCAGTCATTTGTTCAGTGCCGAAAGAAACTTGTATAATTGGTTGAGCACGCATACGAACAACAACTGTTTTGCGGTTTTTTGCAAGAATAGTGTTAACGTCAGCATTTGGCGGTACTGGAATAGGCATTTTTCCTCTTGGACCCAAAACTGGACCCAAAATTCTACCGACCAATGGCATTAAAGATGCCTCAACAACAAATATATCATGATCTGTTGCTAATTTGCGCAATTCCTTCTTTTTACCTGCTAATCCTTCTAGATCAGCTTTTTCTAAAACGAAATCAGCTTGAGCATTGCGTGCTTTGAACGCAAACTCGCCAGAAGCAATAATACAAACTTTATTTGGTTTGCCAGTTGGTTTTGGAAGTTCTACAACTTCTTGAATTTTACCTTCTGGAGCTTTCATGTCAATTTCTTGGATATCTAGTATCATGTCTATTGATTGGGTGAATTTTTTTCCACCAGACTGTGACTTTGCCTGTTTTATTGCTTCTAATATTGTATTGTTATCTAAGGGCATTTTTAAGCCTCGAACCAATGAGGGATTGGAAACCACTTATAAAAATATTCGCCTAACATTATTCGCTACCAAATAGCTGATCATATGTACCAGCGTCAATTTCTTTCTGTATTTCACGTGGATCTTTGCTTTCAACTGTTACACCTATACTAATACAAGTACCGAGTAATTCTTTAGTAGCATTTTTAGTAGTTGATGATAACAATTGAGGAGCTTTTATTTTTGCAATACGAATTATTTGTTCCATAGACAGGTCACCAACTTTAACACTGTTGGGTGTGCCTGAGCCTTTCTCAATTTTTAGTTCAGCAACAATTAATGCAGATGCTGTTGGAGTACCAACGGTTACTTCAAAAGTTTTATACTCAGTATCAACACTGACCTTTACTGGAACTTTCATTCCAGCATATTCTTTTGTAACCTCATTAATTTTATTTACAACAGCTACAATGTTTACACCTAATGGACCAAGAGCTGGACCAAGTGGAGGACCGGCATTAGCTTGACCACCGCTGACGATTAATTCTACAATTTTTTTTTCTACCATTTTGTTTCACCTTATGCTTTTGCTTTTTCTACAAGTTTTACATAGTCTGAATGTACTGTAATTGGCAAAGTAAATGTTGCCTCAAACAACTCAAGGGTAACTTCACCTTTTGACTTGTCAAGACGAGTGATTTTTGCGCGCATACCTTTGAAAGGTCCGCCGGTAATTTCAACAACATCATCTTCACCAAGATCAGCCATAACGGGTTTACGTACAATATATCGTTCAATTTCATTGAAACTAACTAAACCCGGAATACGAGAACGAACATGACGGACACCTGTAATTGCTTCCTCTATAAAATGTGAACCGTCAGCTTCAATAAACACGTAACCTTTCAAAGTGTCAGGTATTAAAATAGCTTTTAACGGAATATCAGCCATTTCAACTTTTGCAGCAATTAATTTTGCAACAGTACGTTCTTGACCAGTAGTTGTTTTTACCACAAAAATTTTAACAGATTGTTGCTCATCTTTTTTCTGCATCAGAAATGGCTCCAATTACTTTATACTCCACCAGTCAACGCAAACGAGATATACTTTATTGCAAAACCAATTAAACCTATAATGCCAACACCTAAGACACTAATTTTTATTGAGAGCCAAAGCTCATCACGTCCAGGTTTCACTGCCAATTTCAAAGTTCTCGCGCATTGTGCTAGGAATGATTTTATACCCATATTTACCGCACACTCATGATGATTTCTTTTTTAAATAATAAATGTTACTGTAACTTTTAAGGATGCAACCTTAACAACACTTACATTATTAAGCTTTCAGGTATAAAGTTAAATTTTACGGTAAGTAAATCCAGATTCATCTAGAACAGACATTAAACGAGACTTATCCTCACTTCGTATACCTCTCCAATCCAACAACACCTCAGAAATATGCTCAAAACTACGGTCAACACAATGCCTAAGCATAAAAACATCCAAATCAGCAACAACATATTTTGGAATCATATGACCAAAAACTACTTCACCATTCAAAGCCATTTGAGTGAATTTTCTATTATAATGAGTACCACCTATTCCAATAACAGCGTTTTGCACTGGTTTAGATTCAAAAGTTTCTATAGATGAAAGCGTAGCACATGCAACAGCACAAACAGCTTTAGAATCATTCCACTGTTGCATAGAACTGCCGAGTTCAACAAACATTGTTGGCACATTTAAAGAAGGCCCGTGATGAGTAACTTCAAAAGACACTTCATAATCAAACAATTCAAATTTCTGTTGAAAAAATACAAGCATTTTTAATGCATTACTCATTGCAACAGCTGGGGAAACAGAAACAGTATGAGGTAAACCGCCAAATTCTGCATCTGTAAAATTTCCCGGCGGATGTACAGTTAAAGTTGGTATACCGCTTTGGCTGCTATGCCTTGAAATAAAAACTATTAATTCAGCATCTGGAAAAATTTCTGGAAGATTTTGGGCATTCACCGATTCTTCGTTTAATCTAATAAGAGTAACTGTTTTTTGGTTAAAAACTGCAGAATATACAGGATTGTTTTGAAATTCTCCAAAAACTTTTTGGAAAGGGTGGTATAACATGATTTGATTGGCAATGTTTAAGCTTGCAACGTCCTTGTTTGAAGAAACTAACAGAATCATAAATATCAATTAATTGTGGTGTATGTTTTTGCTGAAAAAGGTTTCCACAATCAAATAAATTGTGCAACATTATATGCAGTATATCGTCATAGATAATTTTAATTGAAAAAGGTCTAACACTACGTGAATAGTGTTTGAATGTAGTGTTTATATGAGCAGAACAGGTGTTTTTTGGTGACTATAGATTTAGAAATTATTTTTTGTTGTATCCTGAATTTTGCAAATTTTTAGCGTACACAAACAAGAGAAACCAAATCTCTAAGACAACTCACAACATCCTCCTCAACATCAAATAACAACTTCAATGAAAGTTCACTTTATGGATTTGTTTGTTGTTTTGGCGGTTTTTGTGTTTGGTTTGGTTGTTTGTGTTTTTTGTAGTGTTTGGCGTGTTTGTGGATGTGTTTTTGTAGTGTTTT
>WRNB01000058.1 GCA_009776805.1 Candidatus Bathycorpusculum grumuli
ACCAACTTTACAAAAAACCAGTCCCTAATAGAAAACAAATCCCCAGACCTAAACCTACGGCCATCCAAATCATTCTTGCAACAATCAAAAGCCTGTTCAGTTAAACCCCTCGCATCATAAGCATCCATCATAACATCAAAACAAACACCAACCTAACTTATAATGTGGTCAAAGCAATGTATGGTTAGTTTGCTATTTAAGTGTTGTAGATAATCTCATAAAACTAATATTTTATGTTTCAAATAAATAAAAACAAAATAAGTATGGCAACTATAACATACAAATTTTCACACTTTACTTTTATTTTGATACTTAAGAGTTTTTCGGAGATTGCCTGTAGGCGAAAAACAATGTTTAACTCGTGGATATTGTGTAAAATATTCAATCACTAAAAATTATGAACAACCTCAGAAAACCTGCATTTATCTAAAAATCGTATAATGAAAACCGTATAACTATGTTGCTTGTTTTTCTGAAATGGGGTTTTCGGAGGTTGCCTATTCTATGTTTGGCAAACTACCAATTTGGCGGATTTCTTGTTTAATGTAGTATTGATTTTGTGCAAACCCATAAATATCAAATTTAATCATTAAAGACAGTTTGTAATAAATGGAGAAATAATGATGGTTTCATTAAGAGCTTTAGCTCCGTCTTTAAACAGAATAACTGTTGCTGGTGCTGTAGGGGCAATATTTCATGTAGGGCATGGAGATTGTGATTTAGTTGATGGTAGTGCTGTAGAGTTTTCAAGAATGATTTTAAATCAGTTTGATATTGATGGGGAAGTTATTTGTTGTGAGGGACCGAAAGATCATGCTCCAGCTTTTGAGCGTCGGGAAAAAGTTGGCACTGGTAAAGGGGTGGCTCTTGAGTTTGTTGTTGATCCTGTAGATGGAACTACTGCAGCTAGTAAGGGTAGGAAGGATTCTATTTCTGCACTTGCGTGTGCGCCGAAGGGTTGTTTTCAAGTTTTGCCTGATGATGGTTATTATTTCAAAGTTGCTACTGATTTTCATAGTATTGGTAAATTGTCTTTGGATATGAGTACTGAGGAAATTGTGCAAACTGTTGCTAAGGCGAAAAATATTTCTTTGGAAAAATTTACTGTAGTTATGTTGGATAGAGATAGGCATTGTGAAATTTTAAAGTCTTTGCGACATTTGGGTGTGAAGGTTATTCTTATTCCTGATGGTGATATTGTTGGCGCGATTGTCGCGGCGACTTCTGGTTCTGGAGTTGATTTGCTTATTGGTGCTGGGGCTGGTCCTGAGGCGACTATTGCGGCAACTGCGGTGAAGTGTTTAGGTGGTATGATGCTTGTTAGGGTTTGGAATCCTGATGGAGATGTGGCTCGTATGGAGCGGTTGAGGCAGGCTGGTGTGGATGTGTTTAAAACTTATAATGAGCATGAATTGGCTAAGGGTGATGAATTAGTTTTTGTGGCTTCGGGTGTAACTAAGGGCGAGCTTCTTGATGGTGTGCGTCTAAGTTGTGATGGTGCGACTGTTAGTTCTATTTGTATGCGTTTGCCCAGTGGGACTGTGGAAAAATCAGAAACAACTTTGCAATTTAAGAAGCATCCAATCTACAGTCAGCTTATATTACGCTAAACGCATGAAAATCATGTAAACACAACCAAACACAAAACCATGCACAAACCATAACAAGTGCAAATAACCCCAAGAAACTTTTCTTTGTCAAAACATGTGGTAAAATCAGGCTGTGCAATAACCACAATAAAATGTCCAAGACCGCAACAGGTAGTTACACACGAGTATGTAGGCACTACGTATAGTGGTTGTCAATGATGTTTTATCGTTTTTGCGCAGTCTGACTTGTGAAAAAATTGTTTTTTCTCTAAATGTGAAAATTCGTAATTTTTTCATTGGATAGAAGTTAGTGGTGGGTAAATGGTTATAGGTGGGGGTTGATGTATGTTGTATATGGATTTAGGTGTGTTTGCGATGTGTGTTGATTGTTTGTCTGTGTGGTCTGTTTCTCGGTTTGTTGTTCGCAGATTTCGTATTAAAGGTTTAATTTTGCCTTTATTTTCTTTGTTTTTTATCTTTTTATTGGTTTTTTCATCTTTTATTTCTGTGTTTAATGGTGTTTCTTTGGGTGATGAATGGTCTTGGTTGTTGTGGCTTTTGGGGGTTATTGGGTTGGTTGTGTTAGTGGTTGTTGTTGTTTTGTTTAGGCGAAAGGTGTGATATTGTGTGTTGGGTTTGAAATTGTGTGTGTTTGTTTGATGGTGTTTGTTCAATTAATGTTGTGAACAGGGTTTATTATTGGTTAAAAATTGGTATGTGTGACAGTATGGTTTAAAATTTGTGTTTTTTGGGGTTTGTTAGTATTTTTGGGGTAATTAATCATAGGGTGTGAAGTAATGTATAATTTGTTTTTAGTTGTATTTGATGTAATGTGTGGTGTAAGGTTGTATGTGTTATTGTGATTAGAGTTGCGTAAAGTGTGTAAAATGTTTTTTGTTATGTTTTTGTTGTGGTTTTATTGCGAGTGTTTGTTTTTTTGTGTTGGCTGGTTGTTTTTTTGGTGTTTGTTGTTGTGTTTGTTAGGTTGTTTTTATTTTTGTTTATTAGACCTTAGGCGTTATTATTTGCCGATTCTAAAATTGAGTGTGCACTGCATAAATGATTCAAAAAAATGTGCTCTTAAAGCAGATATCGCAGTAACTCGCCAACAAAATATGCTCTCTACCACTAAATACTAATAACGCCTAATGTCTATTGTTTGTATGTTATGGTTGTGGTTGGAAGTTGTTTGTAAGATTTTTAGTTTGTGATTTAGTGTTGTTAAAAAATTGTTATTTTTGGTGTTAGGAATGTTTTTGGAAAATTATTTTTGTGTGTTTATTGTTGGTGTGTGTTTTTTGTTTAAGTGGGTATGGTGTAAAAGTTGTGGGGATTAGTTTTTTTGTTGTGTTAAAAAGTTTTTATTTGTTTTTTGGAAAGAAGAGATGTGTTAGTCTTCTTCTTCGTTTAGTTTGCGTTCTTTGATTTGTAGTGTGTTTTCGTTTTTGTCTGCAATTACGCGGTAGGTGTCGATTAGTTCGTATTTGTGTAGGAATTTTTTGGTTAGGATGCGTAGATATTTTTTTGCTACTGCTGGGCCTTCGCCTTTTACTATTATTGTGTTGGAGTTTGTGGATATGTCTGCGTTGGTTTTTTCTTTGATGAAGTCGGCATATTTTTGTACCATGCCGTTTTTGTTTTTTATTTCGTTGGCGTTAATTTTCATTTCAACCATGTTTTTCACCTCGATTGTTTGGGATTTGTTTTGTGTGTTTGTTTATGTTTATTGTATTGATAAGTTTTCCGCTATTTACTCTTTTGTTTTTTGGTGTTGTTGTGGTTGGTTTTTGTTGGTGTTTGATTTTTGTGGTTGTTTGGTTGTTTTGTGTTGGGTGTGGGTGATTGTTTTTTTGTTTTAGTTGTGATAAAGAGTGTTGATTGTGTAAATTTGATATGTGTTGTGGGGTGGGAAAAAAGAAAAACAAGAAACACAAGGTAGTAAAAACGTGAAAATAAAAATTAACTTTATCATATAGGCGACCTCCGAAAACATATATTTTCCCAAAAATCACATACCAAAAACAGTGTAACTATGTACCTAGTTTTCTGAAATGGGGTTTTCGGAGGCTGCCTATACTTGATTTTTCTATTAATAGGCACATTAATGTTGTTTACAGTGTTTATTTTCTTGTTTATATTCCATTTTTACTCAAACGCAATAAAATTATGCCGTTTATCTTATATAATTCTTTTTTCAGTAGCATTAATGGCATCCAGTCTCACAGGTTTAATGTTCACTGATGGCATTGAAAACACTAACCATTAATATTCTATTTTACGTTTTTTATACTCTAAACTTTTTGAATCATCAAAAACTAAAATGCGTGTCATCAAACTATGTAGCGTATAAATCGTAAAAAGCAACAAACTTAAAACTCAAAAATATCTATAAAATAACAAACACGTCCTAAAGCAAATTAAATAATAAACCATACAAAAACCAAAAAAAACGTAATGTTTTGATAGTGTGAACACATGCACATGCTAATCTAATAGTTTTACTAAACAAAAAACTATGTGAAATTTTAATTCGAATAAAAAATACAAAATAAAATCATGTATTTATTGAAAACTACATCTACATTTTGTATGTTTGTGTTTGGGTGATTTGATGAGAAAAATTTGGTTACTTTTGCCCAAAAATCACAAGTTTGACCTAAATTGAACTATTTCAAACAACCTAATCACATATAGCTACTATTACCCCAAAACGTGTACACCTTTTCACAGTATACATTCACGCAAGATTCAAAGTGTCAGTTCGCCCGTCGAGTCAATATCATTGCTTCTGGCTCTGCGACTCTAGGCTCATCATCCAAAAAACAATTAACTACACCTTTAATATAAGTCTTTTACAGATAAATTCTACATAAAAATACAATAAAAACAGATTATAAAAAAATGAAAGTTTTTGAAAAAATAAAAAACAGGTGAAACACACACCAATTCACAATCAAAATATATCTGAAAAATTAGTGAATAAACTTGTTGAAACAACATGTATAACATTCACAGCTGTATATGTGTTTAGTTCTTAATGGAAAAAAAGTTTTCTTGTTTGTTTTAAGTCAAAATTTAATTTTTCACATTATTTCAACTCAACAAATATAGCAATATATGAATATTTATTTATGAATGTATAACTCACACAAATTAAACACATGAAAAACAAGAACAACACAATATATAAACACTTTAATTTTAAATTGCTCCCAGTTTTATGTAAGTAACAGTATATTTTTGGTGGCAATTACCCTTCAAAAATAACGGCAACTCAATTATATAAATTCGTTAACAATAAAAAATAGAAAAATAGTTCTGTTAGATGACTGACACAGAACTGTCTGTCGTGGGCAGTGAATTGAGATCGGTTTTTTTCATGGCAAAGAATGCAGTTGCAAGCACTAATGTGGCTATCCATATGAGTAGCAAACCCACTAATATTATGGAAAGCACTGCACCAATGAGTAGTATGGAACTTACTGTTGCAAAACGGTTGATGCCTGAATGGATAACGAGGTCTTTTAGAGAGCGCCTTACAAAGAAGACTGAAACTATCGTAAATATGCAAATTATAACTAGAGTCAATAACAGCATAGTAAACAGGGGTGTCATCACTGAAAAGTCAAAATTGGAAATGTTTGGTGTTAAATCTTGAAGTGCTGCAGCGTCACCATTCCAATTGGGATATAATTGATACAATAAATCCGTTGATAATGGTACTAATTTCACTACTGAAATTATGCTTATGATTACTGTACCAATTATTGCTATTACACCACCAAAGAGAGCATTAGTAAAGATGCTTTTATTTTTGTAGTATTTAGCTAAACCATAAAAGCTAGCTATAATAAGAAGGCCGCCTGCGATTTCAATGCTAAAAACAAGAGTTTCATCAACAAACAGAAGTATGCAACCAAGAAACATTAACAATGCACCAAGTCCGCCTAAATTTTTACATGCTTCGAAATTCATCATTTTTCCTCCATTTTTCCTTTTAATGTTTAAGAGTAAATTACACTAGGATTTTTATGTCTTTATGTAACATATGACAAATTAAAGATATAAATCTTTCAAGTTTTAAGGCAAAAATGTCAGTTTTCTTCGTTTCAATTTTTTCATCTTCAAACAAATTTTTTGTGTATTTTGCGCAAAATTCTTCTCATAAAAAAGTTCACCATCAACAAGCCAATGATAGAAGAACCACAAAAGTAGTCAAATACTTTCAAGGAATTCGAGAGTGTTAACTAAATATGTTATTACGTTAAATGTTTCATTAACCCAAAATTTTGTAACAAAAAACATAATTAAATCAACAACTCACAACAAACAAGAAATAACACAAATTTTTCTGCAAAAACACACAAACCAACACATTACTTAAAATAACCCACTCCACACCATAAACCCAACCTTTGTTTAAAACAACAAATTGTTTGAAACAAACTCCACACAACCCACAATAACCAACAAAATACGTTTTCCCACTCCATCAATAAAACCAACAAAACATTCACTGAAAAATCCAGCTATCACGCCACCTCCAATCAAAAAACTATGGCAAAACGACAACACACCTTCTAAATCCAAAACTTGTTTTTCCCTCCACAAATAATGCCAACCCTCACCCATTTTCACTACAGCAACAGTATTATCTTGTGACTGAAATTTCCATAATTCTTAAGAGCATATTACCTAACCATTTTAAAACCGCTACTACTGTTACACTCATCAATCACGTAATTGCACGCAGAGGCAAACCATTTCTATATAGCAGTAGCAGTTAGTTTTTCGGTTTAAGTTTTTCCACGATACCTTATGGATACGAATTATCACCCATTTTTTACACCTGTAGCACTATTCACTTTAACAAAACCCGACTTGTAAACACTCTCACCACCAACTTTGTACAAAACATAACAAAACCAACACCCTACAACACACCACAACATAAAAGCATTATAGCAAAGTGAATTTATATTGTCCTGCTTTTCAAGTCGTAACAAGTCAAATCATGAAAAAACCATGATAAAAGAATCGTAGCTAAAGCAACAACCAGAAACACACACAAATATCATTTGATTTGCCATAATTGGTTAACACTCTTGATATTAATCTACTACATGGAAAACATAACTGTAAATGAAACCATGGCATAAATAATATTACATTAA
Source organism: Candidatus Bathycorpusculum grumuli (assembly GCA_009776805.1). Classification (GTDB taxonomy): domain Archaea; phylum Thermoproteota; class Bathyarchaeia; order Bathyarchaeales; family Bathycorpusculaceae; genus Bathycorpusculum; species Bathycorpusculum grumuli. The sequence goes on from WRNB01000058.1 coordinate 6,764, forward strand.
AGCTAATAGATTGGATAACTTTTTATGGTACAAAAATATTTTGAAAGCTAATTGGCGGGTGAGTAACTCCCACCCGTTCCGCCAATTATAAAACCCGGGCAGGGAGAATACAATTGCAAAACAGAACCAAAACTATAGCGTTAATATCAATGTATGCGTCACTTTATGTTGCGTTAATATTTGTTTTTATGGAAATGTCTTATGGGCCTATTCAGCTTCGCGTAGCAGACGCATTAATAGCTATGATACCACTTTTTGGATTAGCAGGCGTTATTGGGCACGCTTTAGGGGTTTTTATTTCCAACATTTTCTCAACAGCAGGTTTACTTGATTTATTAAATACGATACCCTCATTTGTAATGTCATTTGTTATTTATTACGTTTATAAGAAAACTAACAACGACTACACTATAATTGCTACATGTACTGCTTACTCAGTAGTTCTTGGAGTAACTGTTGGTTGGATGCTCTCTTACATATACAGTCTGCCTTTAATTGCAACTATACTGTATGTTGCAATTGGAAATATTATTGCAAGTGTGTTAATTGGTTGGCCATTGTTTAAAGTATTAAAAAAAGTTGGTGTCCATCATTGGATTGGGCAAGTAACAAGATCTGTAGAGGAAAAGTAAGATGTGTTGTAGCAAGAAATGTGTTATTGTCCTTAGTGGTGGTCTAGATTCAGCTGTAGTTGCTTATTGGGCAAAAAATCAGGGGTATCAAATTTATCCACTTACTTTCAAATATGGGCAAATTGCAGATAAAGAAATTATGTTTGCCCAACGAATAGCAGAAACCATAAATACTAACGCAAAAATTGTTGACCTTTCAGCGTTAAAAGATGTTTTTTATCAAACGAGTGCTCTCGTTAATCAAGACATACCATTAACTAGTGGATTTACTTCATCGATTATTGTGCCGTTTCGTAATGCCATTTTTTTATCTGTTGCTGTAGCTCATGCAGTTGTTGTTGATGCTGTTAAAATTTTTTATGGTGCACACGGTTCGGATGAACTATTTTATCCAGATTGTCGTCGTGAATTTTATGAAGCTTTTGAAAAAGCTGCGAAATTAGGTACTGAGCAAGATATCGCTATTTATGCACCGTATAGTGGTAAGAGAAAGTCGGATCTTGTAAAATCGGGTGTAGAGTTGAAAGTACCTTTTGAGTTAACATGGTCGTGTTATCTTAATGGTGATGTGCATTGTGGGCAATGTGAATCTTGTTTTAATCGTAGAAAAGCGTTTTATGAAGCAGGTGTAGTGGATCCGACAGAATACGAAAATTGGTAAATGTTAATTTGTTGTGTAGTGGAGAAATGTTGTTATAGATTGGTTAATGTGTGTTTGGAGAAAAGTAGTTGGGTTGGGAGTAGTGGGTGTGGTATTTGTGTTTTGTGAATTATTGTTTTTGTTTTTTGTGTTGTGAATTTGGTTTGGGTTGTTAGAAATTAAATGTGTGTTTGTTTAGTTGTGTAAATTTTAAGTTGGTAAAGTGTTGTGTTGAAAAAGTTTTTGAGAAAATGTGTTCATGTGAAATGTTGTTGTTTGTGTTAGGTGTTATTGTGGGTGTTTTGTTTATTTCGGATATAATGTGTTAAAAATGGTTTGTAGTGGGGAAAATGGTGAAATTGTATGGTTGTAGGTTAAAACAGCAGATGTTGCTGTGTAAATAAATAGTCTATATATAAGTATATGTGGCACATAGCTTTTTATAACAGGCTTTTAAATACTTAGTCGATAAGCTGTGAGATGGAGTATGTTGGGCGTGAATATATGTGTTATGGGTCGGGGTAATGTTGAGTTTCCCGTAATGCATCATATTTCAAAAATATGTGGGCAAACACAGGGGTACAATGTGTTTCATCAAGTAATAAGCGTTACTGAGAAACAAGGTGTAAGTATGTCCAATATGCTTGATTGTGTAATTGTGGTAAGCACATGGTGCTATGATAATCCATCAAATATAATCTCTGTTGGGAATTATACAAAATTTGGCTCGAACTCTTTTGCATGTTTTGAATCAACTTTTAGAGATACAATTCAATTGTTAACAAAAAAATGTGTGTTATCTAATGTCACAATTTGTTCGCGTGTATGGTGGAAACAAAAAGAAGTTGAATATGGTGTTGCACAATTCAGTATTCTATATGCATTAAATCAAAAAGATGGGAGTAAAACTCCTTCTTAGAGATGAATGCTATGTACCGTCTTAGTAAAACTGGTTTCTTGTGTGTTTTGAACGTTTGTTTCACTATTGTGGTTTTAGTTTTTTTGTTCACACGTAGGGTAGGTACGTTTGAGTGGGATTGGACATATTGGGTGGCTGCAATTTATGCTATAGTGGTAACTTCATTTGTTGTTTTTCGTTTAGTTAGTGCTTATTTTTATAAACCTGTTCCAGACCGAAATTATCGTCCTAAAGTAAGTGTTATTATTCCTGTGTACAATGAAGAAAACCTCATAAGCAATACCATTGATTCAATTCTAAACTCAAATTACCCAAAAGACAAATTAGAATTAGTAGTTGTTGATGACAAAAGCAAAGATAAAACTTTAGAAATACTCAACAAAAAACGTTTAGAACACGACTTTAAAATAGTCACACACACTAAAAATATGGGTAAACGATACGCAGTTGCATCTGGCGTCAAACAATGCACAGGCGAAATATTAGTTTGCATAGACAGCGACACACGTGTTGCACCCGATTCAATAAAAATGCTAGTACAACCCTTCACAAATAAAGAAGTCTACTGCGTTTGCGGCAACGCAAGTGTCGTCAATGANTCAAACACCAAAGTTAGCAGTTGGCTAGCACGATTCCAAAAAGTTTGGTATGCCGAATCATTCCGAGTACGAAAAGGAGTAGAAAGTCTCTTAGGCATGGTTCTCTGCTGCTCAGGCGTATTTTCAGCTTATCGAAAAGAAAAATTCGAAAAAGTCATAAATGAATGGTTAAACGAAAAATTCCTCGGACGCAAAGTTGTAGCAGGCGATGACCGACAAATGACAAATTTAATGATGCGCATGGGCGGAAAATCCGTATTCCAATCCACAGCATTAGCCTACACCATTGTACCACACAATATAAGAAAATTCGTTAACCAACAGGTACGATGGGCACGCGGATCTGTACGCGGAGCATCACTTGCTTTTACATTCTTCAACAAAAAAAGTTTAGCACAAAAAACTCTATTCTACTTAATCACTTTCTCCACATTTATAGCACCCTTCACCCTAACAGTCAGCATCATCGGTCTAGCACTATTTGGAGGCGCAACAGGATTTGTCAGCTACTTTATCGGTTTAGTCTTAGTTGCTTTACTATTTTCATTAACTGATAAACTACTAGTTGATTACTTCACCGTCAAAGACATGATATATCGAGTTGCATTATTTGCTTTAATGCTACCCATGGTATTTGTTTACTTATATGGCTGGATTACACCTTGGAAAGGAACAGTATGGGGAACCCGTTAACCAACAAACTTAAAACAGCCAAATTAACAAACAATACAACCTACTTGAACATAGCAAAATCAGTAAAAATTTTTGCACAACAACAAGATGAAAAAGAAACAGACCAACCCTGCATTTTTGCAAAATCTACAGCCTGCTGACTAGGAAACACAATAGCATTAACACCCGCTTTCAAAGCCAACACATCAATAACTATACGCGACTTACCTTTTGGACGCATACACCCCAAAACTAGAGGTATTTTAGGAAACATCACTCTTGCCAAAGCAACCACACGTACAATATCATAAGGCTGAGGAGGTTTAACATAAGCCATTTCAGTTCCACGCAAAGGCATAAAAGCTATAATAACCACAGCAGAAGGATTTGTTTTTGAAATCATCTGCAAAGCACGATACTCCCCACCCAACTTACCCTCATTTAACCCAACAATTACATGAGGCACAAAAGGTAAACCAACCTTTTGCAACACACCAAGCGATTTAGCATAATCACGAACAGTAACATTTAACCTGTAAACTTTATCTATAATTTCTTGAGATCCAATAACATCAATCAACACAGCATCAACTGCAGACTGTTTAAGCAAAACAGCAGTTTCCAAATCAAGTATACCCGTGTGAACAAAAACCGTCAACCCCAACTCACGTTTAACCCGTGTGATCGCTGCCACAAACGGTTTAAGAGGAACCGACCCATCAGACAAACACCCACCACTAATTAAACAACCCACCGCACCATACCGTTTAAGCTCAGAACACACACTAAACAAATCATCAGAAGTAAAAACAGACCGCATACCCGACAACACTTTACCGCCACAATGCTTACAATTCAAAGCACACCCCGAACCAGTTACAGAAATTGTTGGAAAAACATTAGGTGAAGAACAAAAAAAACCACTTTTATAATAAGCAAAACTTGGCGCATAAAAACGTATTCCAGAGCCCTGTTGCATAAATACTCCTGAATCCAATAAATTAACAAACTCCTGTGAATCCAAACGCCAAATATACTTAGCTGAAAGTTGTGACATACACCAATATAAGTTAAACAAGCTTCTTAAGAATATAGTAGTAGTTGTTTCCACTTTAATTTACTGTAACCTCCAAAAAACCATGTACACATAACCCCTACACGAGTTTTCAGAATAATTTTTTGTGCCATCACAACCGGTATTCTAAGGAGCTGTTTGGAAATAAATTTCACAGTCAAATTTATGTGGATAAAAAACGGGCAATAATTATTCATATTTACTTTTCACAGTTGTGTGCAAGTGTAAAATTTATTTTTGGGGCACCTTCTAATGATGCGTGTTTGTTGTTTATTTGGGATTATCGTGCGTCGTTTGTGAATAATTTGGTTGATGTGATTTGTGTTATTGTAAGTCTAGTTTGGTGGTGTTTGGGAAGGTTAAATAGTGTTGGTTTTGTTTTGTTGTGTTGTTGGTTTTAGATATATAATGGGTTGCCATAAGGTATCAATGGTGGATTTTCATGAGAGACTTCACCATCGACTGCGGTCGATGTTAGAAGAATCATAAAAGCAGTCAAATGCTTTCATGGAATTTTCATGAGAGTAACTTTTTAAAGAATAATATAAATACTGCAATAAATAAAACAATACTGTACAGTTAGATGGTGGTTTATGGTATGGCTGTTGGGTTTTGTGTTTCTCGTAGGTCTTTGTTATTGGTTTCTTTGTTAGTTGTGGTGTTGTTTTCTTCTCTATTTGCATGCATGTTTGTGAATGATTCTAGTGCTGCTTCTTTGGAGAATGCAGTACATGTTAAAAGTGAAGAGGAACTCAAAAATGCCATGGACAATGCGCCAACTGGTAAATCAACAATTATTGCATTAGACAATGATATCACTTTGACTAGCACTACTGATGACCATAACTCTAACTATTATCCTGTTAGTATTATTATTCCGGCAGACAAAGATATCACTCTTACAAGTAACAAAGCTTCAGGTTACTACAAACTAAATGGTGCAGTTAATGGCACAATTCTTCATATTGTACCTAACGGGGTGTTACGAATTGATGGCGTTGGAGTAATTCATACAAGCAACACTGGAGGTGGCGGAGTGTGTGTTTATACCTTTGCCGAGTTTTACTTGTATGGTGGCATAATTTCTACTAACAAAGCTTACGGTGGGCACGGTGTAACCAATTATGGCTTGTTTGTTATGTCTGGGGGTGAAATTACGGGTAACACAGATGAGAACGGTGGTGGCGTGTGGAATAGTGGTACTTTTAGTATGTCTGGGGGCACAATTTCTGGTAACAATGCTGCTGATTATGGTGGTGGAGTGCACAACGCTTATCGTGGCGTTTTTACTATGTCAGGGGGTATTATTTCGGATAATACAGCAGATTATGGTGGTGGAGTACACCTAGTTTATAGCGAGTTTACTATGTCTGGTGGTACAATTTCAAGCAACACAGCCACCCAATGGGGTGGTGGGGTATATAATGGTGATACATTCATTATGGCTGGAGGTAAAATCATTGACAACGCAGCCAAATTGGGTGGTGGCGTATATAATAGTCATGATTTTACTATGTCTGGTGGTACAATTTCAAGTAACACAGCAGACCACGGTGGTGGCGTATACAACGAACCTTATCCTAGTCTCACTGTTTTTAATAGATTGGGAGGAGTGATTTCAGATAACACAGCTACAAATAGCTATAATGATGTGTACTCTGACAACAGTGCTGATGGTTTAGCTAATGGTAATAATGGATCATCTAGTGAGGGTTTTAGTTTAAGAAATTTTTTGATTACTTGTGTGCTCACTGCTGTTGTGGCTATGTGTATTGTTTTAGTTGTCTTAACCTTTCGTCTCAAAAAAGATTAAGCAATAGAGAAAAAACAAAATATCATCTTAATTTTTAGGCTGTTATTCCTTAGGCAACCTCCGAAAACTCACTTTTTACAGTTTTAACCACTAAAAACAAAAAAACCACTTACAAAACAAAAAAACCATATGTCCATAACCCAATAGTTTTTCAAACACATTTTCCACTAAAAAAACAAACAACACAAAAATTCTCACTCAAACACAAAACACAACCTCAAACCCAAAACCACAAAAAACACACACAAAAACACAAAAAAAGAGCCACCACTACAAAAACGCCCATTCGAACCCATACTTAACAGCAATCACACAACAATTCTAACCCATTGAGCCTCTAAAGCATCAACACAACCCTTAAAATCCCCAACCAACCAACACCAAAAACTCACCCGACACCTAAACGATCGAACCTCACCAAAACACTCACGAAAAACACCATACCCAACAACCCTAAACCGTCCAAGCACCTCATCATAGCTCAAAGAATCATCAAGCAACGCCACAAA
>WRNB01000059.1 GCA_009776805.1 Candidatus Bathycorpusculum grumuli
TGCATGGTGTGAATTGGCATTTTACTGCTGAGGATGCAAGGGTGAAGCTTAGGAGGTTGTATCCCGTAATTTTGTAAAGTTTTAAATGTTAAGAGGTACTATTTTCGTCTCTTGTGAATTAGAGTTGACAATCACTAAAACAGTTTAAGTATCATTAGATACAGGTGAATAACCATCATTGTCCCAAAACAATTGATCCAATGTGGTATTAAGTGCTTTACATATCAAAATACACAACTTTATAGTAGGATTATAATTACCAGACTCAATCAAACTAATAGTTTGCCTAGTTACACCAATTTTCTCAGCTAACTGCTCCTGCGACAAATCACAAGCAACACGAGCAAGCTTCATTCGCTTATTTTTCATAATCATCCACTTCCTCAACAGTTTTTTCTGCAAACTCAACCATTTTATTAGCTCTTTTTTCATCACGTAATAAATTTCGCCTAACTTCAAAACACATAAAAATAACCATAAACTCCAATAACACAAAAGCAACTACCGTACCCGAAAGCGACTGTGAAGTAAACAAATAAAGCACCGTCTGCATAACAATGTTATAAACTGTCACAATTATAAACACACGCTTAAAATTTTTCAGCACACGAGCTTTTGATGTTTCACTATTCCATACAACAAGAGGCTCTTTCTTTCTCATTTTACTACCTGCAATCGACAGCGGCAAACCACATATAAACAGATATATAAGCCAACTAAAAAGAGCAAAAGGTATTTGTGCTTCAGGAATCCAATGATAAAAATAAGACAATATAGGGACAAATACTTGTCCAAAAACAATGAATGATAGTAGCATGTAACTTTTGCCTTTTGTTTTGTTTCGTATATCTATTATTGCTTCATCACGTATTTTTACAAATAGTACATTTTTCCAAGCGGTTGATATGGCGTAGTAAGAAAGTGATGTGATGAGGGCTATGGTTTCAAATAAATACAGTAATGGGTGTAATTTTAAGGCTATTTTCATAATTAAGACTATTGTGGTTAAAATTAACAGTGCAGGATATGCTGAAGCTGTACTTTTTTCCAAATTTTTCTGTATTCGTTCATCATTTATTTGTTTTGTTTTCATACATGCTCATCCTCAATTGAAATCTCTGCGAGCTGTGCCTCTTTGTTAGCGATTTCTTCACTTTTCAACATGCCTTTCTTTATTGGAAAATACATAAAACTATAGACGAAAAACACAATGGACATTGTTTCTATTAAGCTAAAAAGACTGGGGGAAGGCGGTGTATAGTTGAAAATGGTGACGTATAGGCAGGTTAAAATAATGATAACTCCGCTGCAAATTGCTTGTATTGTGCACCAAAGTTTTAATCGTTTTAGTGTGGTGGTTTTCGATTTTTCGCTGTTCCATGCAACCATAAAACCTTGTTTGTGGGATTTTTTGTTTGCAAAAGAATAGGGAATAACGCCTATGAATAGAGGTATATATGCACTTAGTACAACAATTAATAGATCTTCGAATGTAGGGTAAATGTAAGCGGAGGCAGAAATGATGCCCATCCCCAGTATAAGAGTGTACATGTGTAACATGTAGCTGTTGTGTTTTGCTGAATTTTTTATGTTGATTATTGCTTCGTCGTTTTCTTTTACAAACAGCATATTCTTTTTAGCGATTGTTATGACGTAATAAGAAAGTGATAAAATAAGCGCGATAATTTCAAATAAGTACATTAATGGATGAATTCTTAACACTATTTTTGCGAGCAGCAGGGTAATGGTTAAAATTAGAAGCACAGGGTACATGGGTGCAAGGTTTTGTGCTATGCCCTTTTTGGTTCTTTCGTCGTTTATTTGTTTTGTTTTCATGGTTACTTTTCAACTCGTTAGCTTCGCCACTAATATACAATATAATCACATAATTGCAAATTATATATTGCTTTATGTATAAAAAGTTTGACATCACACAACAAATCACCCAATTAAACAAACAAACACAAAAACACAATTTCACACAAACATATACAACAAATAAAAAATAAAAAATCCAAACACACCCATCCACACAAACCTAAATCACGCACCAAAACAGTTTACAAACATGACAAACAACACAAAAACACCCAAACACAACAAACAAAACAAACACACACAACCATTAAAAACAAAAAAACAACAAACACCCAAACAACAAACAACACCTAAAACACAAAAAACACCAAAAAAATAAAAAAAATAAAAACACCACAAATAAAAAACTAAACTAAAAAATCACCTCACCATAGAAGTCTTATGCACCTGAGCCACTAAAGGTTTTCCAGCCCTATCCACCAACACAGTTAAACCTCCAGCATAACCATCAAACACAAAAAGATACTGCACACCAGTCTCAGAATCCGTAATTACCCTTGTACCCGTAAAAGTACCTTCCTTATTACTCACAACAAACCTATTTTTCACCATTTACCCATCCATCCTTCACTAACATAAATAATAACAAATATTATCTTTTTGTCATACAAAAAGTTTTTCTCATTAACAAAAAACATACTACAAACAACTTCACGTGCGTCCATAAAAGGTTGAGCTAACCACCGGAAACGGTCCCAGATCGATGAAACATCTAGATGGCCATCGCATTACCCAACACCGAAAGACAAAATGGAACCACAGCATACGAAAAACACCAAAACTCGAAATCAGTATATGAACCCGAGGCGCAAGACCAACGTGTGACAAGGCTACGACTAAACTGCAAAAACTCTAAACTCTTAACCCTAAGACTTGAGGTGCGCGAGATCCCACAGGAACAAAAACTAACTGACGCGCGCACGAACAACCCTACAACCACCAATGTAAAGGGTGGATGTAATCATCTGGTGGTTCCAACGTGCACGAAGCACGCAAAAGAGCCAGTGGAAGCCTAAACCACACCAAAATGTGCTAACACAGCTAAACAGAGAAACCCAACCTAAAAACAAAAACAACAAACAAAAATCAATAAGGAGACAAAATGATGCAAACTAGGACAACAACAAACACTTCAGCAGTAACAGTAGTTGTTTTCAGCGTATCTCACAGTCACCATAATAGTTTGAGGCGGAGAAACACCACCACACAGCGAAGAGTGACAGACAACCCTATTGATAACTTGCGAGAATATGCGTAATGCAAACAGCCCAAACAAGACTATCAATGCTAAAACAGAAATTTTTTAGGTTTGTTTTAGGGGTTTGCTGGCGAGCTAGCATACCGGGAAACTGGTCCGTGCGGTTCTGAGAAGGGGTTTGGAAACCGGCTCTATTTGGGTAAGGCACCAAACTTCCTATTCTATACCTCATAACCATAGTCATCATAGCAATAATCATCAGCATTATCACCTACCTCATAAAAAACACCCAAAAATAACAAACAACTCGTTACTAAGCCTATATTACACGATTTATCACCCTCACCCTACAGAGTTTATTCATCAAGCATAAGTTGTTTCTTGCGTTTTTTCAATTTATTTAACTGCTCTCGTTCAACCTCTGAAATACTCTTATCTGGCGTAGGCAAATGCTCTGGCATAACACCCCCTACACGTTCAATAGCAGAACGAACCTCACGTCCAACAATATAATGAGCATCAACAGCATCCGACATACCCTCTATATTTTCACGTTTCAATTTACTCTCTGTTTGAGAGATACGAAATAAATTAGCAATCAACTCCTCGCTACCCATAAAATCAAGAATCTTTTCACGAACTTTCAAGCTTTTGCGTTTGTGAATATCATCAACGGTCAAACCACCATAAAGCCCCATATATCCTGCGTTTTGAAATTCTACAAATTCCTCGTTAGTAATAACACCAGCATCACGTGCCGCTTCCACCAAAAGCTGATTCCACTGCTTAACATCCCCCCGTATGACAAGACGCTTATTATCCTCATCAAGCTGATTAAACCAGTCGGCTATCTCTTGACGGTACGTTTGAATGGCGAAATAGGTTTGTCCCAAAGCAATAACCTCTTTACGGGGTCGCCATTTTGCACAATCAAATAACAAGCATATCTAGACAGTTCATAATCAAGTACTGTTTTTGTGGTTGCACCAGCTTTTACGATTTTCCTGACCTCAGGAAATTCGTCCTCAACAGCATGTCCACTGTTTTTACAGGCAATCATAGCGCGTTGGATAACCTTGGCAAAATTTTCCCATTTAATATAATCTAAAAGGGGTGCAAGTTCCCGTGCGGACCAATATTGCTTCTGTTAGTACGAATAACTTTTATGGCCTCAAATTGTTTGTATTCTTTTTCTCTAAGATTACTCAACTAATTACCTCCCAATAGCTGATGCTAACTGGTAGTTTTTTGTATATAGACGAATTTTTATTAATGCATAGTTCAATAAATTGTTGTGTGTGTAATTAGCTTTTCACCCAAAATGAAAAAACTATTTTTGACTTTTTACTTGAAAATATCATAACAACAATAGCCATGACAGAATTTTTCACGATAAACGCACAAAAAAATATACACAACCAAACACCAACCAATAAACACAAACAAACACAAACAAAAAAGACAAAACCCGCCCCAAACACCCACCAAAATTACAACAAAAAACAAAACACCACTTACACAAACAAAACCACACCAACACAACCAACATCCAACAAACACAAAAAACTCAAAAACAACCAACAAAACACACCCAAAATACAAAACACACCACAACCCAACACCCCACAACCACCCACCCTAAAAACAACAACCAACCACCAACAAAAACACTCAACACACCAACAACCCCAAACAACCAAAACAACCTCACCAACATTTAAAGGTAAACTGCTTATGAAATATCGTTTTTCTTGGGTTGTTACTCCATTTTTAGCTGTGGCGCGTTGTACCATAACTATAGATCGCAAACCCCTCCACTCACCTCTTTGAACCAAAGACCTTATTGGTACTTTGCCAATACTCCCTAACCTCCAACCCACCCCGAGCCTTCCCCTCAGACTTATGATAATCACATTTTGCTAGAAATGCCGGATTTGAAAACAACGCCTACACAGCCTCATGAAAATATTTATGATTAGCCTTCAAAACTAAAACATACTGTCCACCCTTTTCACGAATTAACGAAACAATATCCCGCTGAGTTGCCATAGCATCAACAATAATTACACAATTGTTACCATTTAGCAGTAAGCTTATGTTGTATCAGTAACAGCTTAGGCGTTTAGTGTAGTCGTGTAGGGATTTGCCAATTATTGTTATTTTGGATATCATGTTTCTTGGATGTTTTGAGGGTTTATAAACCAAAACTTGAGGAATGACAGTAGAAGAGGGAGGTGGCGCCGCTGAAAGGACTCGAACCTTTGACCTACTGATTAACAGTCAGTCGCACTACCGAGCTATGCAACAGCGGCAAAACCTATTCTCTTCACACTGAATTTCACCAAGATATTTTAAGCTTATCTTCTCACATTCAATTTATTCTATATTTTTTACCTTATGTCTTGCAAGTGCTACAAAGCCTTTATAGAACTCTCGTGTCAACGAATTATACCATTTACCTTTAAATGACCAATCAATTAAACTATCAGCCCATTTAAAGTCATGTTCAGCACACTGAATCATTAATTCGCGATGTGGTTTATTCATTTTAGCATCTTTAAACCAGTCTTTATCTTTTAAACTGCCAAGGGGAACAAAAAACAAAGGTACAATTAAACTACGCATATCTTTTAAATCATCCATTAATTCCTGAGTTTTGATGATATCATCTTCAGTTTCTTCAGGTAAACCCAAAATCAATGTACCTGCAGGAACTAATTTGTTATCATGCATTAACCCCATACCATCTACTACTACGTCACGCCATTTTTCAGCTTTAAATGGGTGAGCTTTAGCAGGCATTATTTTCTTAGCAATCTCAGAGGATCCTGTTTCTATACCAATTTCAACTCCCCACCAACTCTGGTTTTGAAGAATAACCTCTGAAAGTTCATGAAACAATTTCGGATTTGCAGCTATAGCTGCTAAAGAGCAGTGACTCCAACTTATACTCTCACAACGCTTAATTATCATCTTGTGCAATTTTAAAAGTTTTTCAGCATCTGGCGTTGTAGAGTTTGAACCATAAAGCATTACATCCTCTGCATGTATACAAGCACTTTTAATATAACCTGACTTTAAATTGACCTCTAATTCATGCTCTACTTTCTCTACAGAATACCATCGAAGCGGACGCAAAGTAACATTACAAAATTGACAATTTCGACAACAACCCCGTCCAATCTCAACTAACCCATTCACAGTTGGTCCTACAATATCGGGAATCTCTTCAAGTTTCGGTATTTCACCCACTTTAACCTCATAATAAATAGGAAGAACCTCACCTTTTAACGCCATAGCAACAAGTTTACCTATAACTCTTTCAGCTTCACCCTCAACTACACAATCAATCTCTAAATCCTTCACAGCTTCTGGTCTATAACGAAATTGCCACGCACCAGGACCACCAACAATAATCTTTAACCCAAATTTTTTTGCTTGCCTTATCTCAGGATCAAGCATTAACTGCTCAAAATATCTAGCAAGGAAAGACTGCTTTTTAAAAAGTGCAGTTAGCGTACTTGATGCAGGTCCCAACCCAAATGGATCCATAACATAAATTCCAAGCACTTTCGCATTTTTCAAATGTCCTTTTAAATGTTGTGGACTTACAGTCGCAACTTTAAATCCTTCGTTTAAAAGCTGAGCCTCAACTTTTCTTAACCCGTAAGGAGCCGCTTTAGGTGAACCGACTTTGTCTGCTTTTAAAGATGGAAAAAACAGAGATCTAAACAACCAGTCAGGTATAAAATTAGGTGGTGCACAAGTACCAAAACCTAAAAATACATTCTTATGGTAATCACTCATTAAAGTTCTGTCAGCCGTAAGGATTATCTCGACCATATCAGTTACCTCTTTAACATTTTTATCTGTCTTTTTAAGAACTAAGTGAACAAGAATTTAATTTCTTACACCAAAGAAATAAATGTATTGTCATAACAAATCAAAATTATAGCAACATATACGATTTTAATTATCATATGAAAAAAATTATTTCCATAGTTTGCCACAATAACACTACACTTTCATAATTAAAATTTGGTAATAACCTGTAAGTATGTATTTAGCACGCATACTTATACAAGCACAAACGTATGTATACGTTACAATTTGTTAAACAAAAACAACACAAAAATCTAATTCTTAACGGAAAATAAACCGTTTAAAAATGTTTTCCAACCGAGAACTAAATACATACCTTTCTTTAAACGCGATTTATATCGTGCTTTTTTAAAACACACATCACAGCAACACCTAAAACACCTTCAAACATACCACCAAGTACAATTTTATTGTATTTTAATAGGAGTCTGTTTTATGGATTTGTTTGGTGTGTTTGGATGGTTATATAGTGCTGGTTTTGTTGTGTTGTGTTGTTGGTTTCAAATATATAATGGGTTGTCATAAGATATCAATGACAGATTTTCATGAGAGTGACACTGATTTATACTCTGTTGTGTTGCGCCAAAAACCTCTGCAATCTGAGTCCCATTAACCATCATCCGAAATTCTAAAGGATGAAAAAACAAGTAAAAAACTGCAAATTTGGTATATTAGTTAAGCAGTTGGTTTTTTGAGAGCAGACACCTTTATGCTTACAACAGAGTTGGCTGTTTCTTTGAGTTCTTCTTGAGTCATACCTATACCGATAACAGTTTTAAATGCCTCCTCACCAAAAACGTACTCAAGCGGATAGGTTTGCTCATCTATGACCTGTACATTTTGGAAACCAGCATTTCGTATTTGCTCAATATATTTATCTTTTAATTCTGCACCAGCTACACAGCCTGCATAGGCGTCAACATTTTTTTTAACTGATTCAGACAACTTTTTGCGAAGAACCAAATCAGAAACCATAAACCGACCATTTGGAACAAGAACTCGAAAAGCCTCCTCAAACACCTTCTTCTTGTTTGGTGCAAGATTTATGACACAGTTGGAGATGACGACATCAACAGAGTTATCTGCCACGGGTAGATTTTCGATTTCGCCTAACCTAAATTCAACATTTGTATAATTACCCTTCTTTGCGTTTGCTCTTGCTTTATCCAACATTTCAGGGGTCATGTCTACGCCAATGACTTTTCCTTGTGGCCCAACTTTTTTGGCAGCCAAAAAAACATCAAACCCAGCACCCGAACCTAAATCTAAAACCCGCTCACCCTCCTTTAGAGAAGCTAAAGCTGTGGGATTACCACAACCAAACCCAAGATTAGCTCCTTCAGGTACAGCATTCATTTCCTCATCGCTGTATCCTATCATTTTGCTAAATTGTTTATTTGTAGCTGAGCAGCAACCATTATTTGAAGGACAACAGGAACTGCTAGATTTAACTGCTTGTGCATAACGTTTTCGTACTTCTTTCTTAATTTTTTCCTCTTCCACAAGTTAACTCTCCTTGTTAGTTACTCCTTGAATTAATGGACTAATCGTTTTAGTGACAGCTCCCACAAATTTCTCAGCTTTAACCATCATAACACAGCAAACCTCTCCGTCTTTCTCACAAGCAACTATGGCTATCTTGTCACCTGGCTTCATGTTGGCTTTTTCGCGCAAATCCTTTGGAAGCACAATTTGTCCCTTAACATCCATAGTTACTACGGCATCAATTCTGCAGGTGTCACCTTCACACTTTGACATACTTATCACGGCAATACACAGTTCAACACCTACATAAATAAACTTTTCCACAAAATAAGAAAAATAAGAATAGTTTCACAATTTTGCACAAAAACATATTTCCAACACCAACCAACCAAATCCTCAGGTTAAAGTAAAAAATGTACACCAGCACAACAATATCTTAAGTGAACCCTTAATTCATTACGATTTTTAATAAAATAAGGAACCAGTTAAATTTTCCCTTACACACCACTATTTGTTAATACCCCAACTTGTCAAGAATATCAACCGCACTTACAACCATATCTAAACAAACTGTTTTAAACAAATTCGCCTTTATCGCAACCTCTCTACCTTCCAACGTTGCAATATCACAACCTAAAATATTTCTACACACAATATATTGATTTCTCTCTTTAAATTTGGCAGTGAACTCTTCAGTTTTCGCGTTACACACCTTTTTATCATGACCATATTTCAAACCTATAACCAACACCGCCCCCGAAACTGCGCCACACACATCTGCATTTCTAACACCACTACCAAGACCACAGGCAATTTTTTCAGCCATAACCACATCCAAATCGTAACTATCACAAAATGAACAAAACACCGCTTGAGCACAATTATACCCTTTTCCAAATAATTCAGCTGCTTTTTCAGATTTGCTAATCATACTATTTCATCTTCTTAACATCTAATCTAAGATGTATTTAGTGTTTACCAAGTAACAACAATTTTTCTTCCCTTTAATAATTCACATCAAAAAACCTTGTAGAGCTACATCCGCAACAGTTTAAAAATCAATAAAGCAACTTTGTAGAGAAGAGTATATTGCCAAAAACTGATTATGAATGAATTTCCTGTAATAAAATACCATGGGATCAAGATAGACTACAGCAAATGTACAACTTGTGGTAAATGCGTTGAATTTTGTCATATGAACGCTTTTAAAATCGAATAAAAAAATGGCAAAAAAATAACAAACGTTAACCCAAACTTTTGTACAATATTTTGGTTTTTCGCTAAATAGGTGGGCAGAGTCAGCAAGTTTCGTTATGGCGTAATAGTTGGGTGGAGCATATTGGAGAATGCAAACAAGTTTAGAGAAGGACTGATGTGTTCACCTACATGAAATAGCGAAAAGCCAAAAATTCTGCTAAAAAGGTGACGGATTAAGCGGACTTTTGCGTGGACGAAATTGGTCAGATATTTTGTCGAAAGATTATGTGATAAAGATGATTTATGTGGAGAATGATTTTATGATTTCTCATTTGTATACGTTGTTGAGGCGTTATTGAATGTAGGTTTTAAGAGGTTTTTGGCGTTTGTTGGGGTTGTGGTGGTGTTGTGTTTGGGTTTTTGGTGTTGTGTTTGGGTTTTGTTTTGTTGTTGTGTTTGGGTTTTGTTTTGTTGTTGTGTATGGTGTTGTTGTTTTTTGTGTATTTGTGTGTTGGTGGTTTGTGTTTTTAATGTTTTTTTATAATTTTTTGTTAAATTTGTCAAAAAATAATAACAGTTAGGTCTACTTATTTAATTTTGCTGAACACAGGTTCTAACATTACAGTTGTAAATGTTACAAATATGACCACAATACACACTATCAACTCACCAACCCACAGATTTCAACTCGCAACACAACACCAACCAACAACAATCACCACTACCGACTGCCAAACAACAAAACACAACAAATAAAAAAAGTTACAACTATAATACCAACATTAACCTGTACTTGAACAGCACCAAAAACTTAATAAATATTAAGACTTATTTAACATTAAGATTCGTCATTCTTTGTAAGCATAGAGGTTGATATGTATGAATTTTAAAAATGCGTTCAAGTCACATAGTCTTTGCAGCAAACACAGTTTTTTTGTCGTTATTTCTTTACTATTTGTGCTGTTAATAATGTCTTTTCCAGTTATCTCTTTATTTAGCGGTGTTTCCTCTTTTGTAACAGGAATTCCCGATAAAATAGTTAACAACGAAACAGAACTTAAAAACGCAATTAATGATGTACAAACAGGTCAATCGGTTGTTATTGCTCTTGGTAATGATATTTCACTTACAGAAAGAGTTATTGTTCCTGCTGGTAAAGACATCACGTTAACAAGCAACAGTATCACCCATTTTTATAAACTAATAGGAGGTCTTACTGTTCAAAACGATGGCATATTACGACTTGATGGCATAAATGTGACTGATGCCAGTAACAGTGGTATATCTGTTGATTCAGATGGTTTATTTATTCTGTATAGAGGTGAGATTTCAGGTAACATATCACCCTCTTATATGGTGGGTCTAGGGATGTTTTTCAGTCCTGGTGGAGGGGTATACAATGCAGGTACTTTTGAAATGTATGGTGGCAAAATTTCAAACAACTCTGCATATATTACTGCCAGTAATGATGAAGGCTATGGTGGTGGTGTATACAATACAGGTACTTTCAAGATGTTTGATGGTGAAATTTCTAACAACTATGCAGTTACTAGCGGTGCTGGTGTGTATAATGTTGGCGTTTTTGAGATGTATGGCGGCGAAATTTCAGATCATAATGTCTGGTATACTGGCGGCGGTGTATCCAATAGTGGTACTTTTACTATGACAGGGGGTATAATTACTGGCAACAAAGCTGCCTATGGTGGTGGTGTAGCTACCTATGGCGTTTTTACTATGACGGGAGGTACAATTTCTAACAATTTTGCTTCAAGTGGGGGTGGAGTTTTTGGAAGTCTTGAATACATTTTTGTTTCTGATGGTGCAGTGTTTGAGAATAATCGTGCTTCTACGGCATATAGCAGACATCCGAGGCATGATGCTTTGTACAAGTTACAGATAGGTGATAATGTCATTTGGACTGCGCCTTTTACGCAAGGGTATAACAATTATGACATCCAATATAGTGAGGGTTCGCGTTTTACAGTTTACACTTTGTCAGTATACTTTAGTTACGCGGAATCCACAGGTGCAGGCAATTATATAGCTGGAGAACGTGTTACTGTTAACGCTGGAACCCGTGATGGTTTCACTTTCAATGGTTGGCTAATTGGTGAAGGCGATATAACACTACCCAATAGTGCTACCACAACTTTTACTATGCCTGCGCGCAATGTTGCTATCATAGCAAACTGGGTTGTCACTCAAGACATGTCGTATAACATCATCTACGAATTAGATGGTGGAAATAATGCTGCAGGTAATCCCTTATCCTATTCTTCACTTGATTTGTTTCCAATAACCATCGCAAATCCAACAAAATTAGGGTATGACTTTGTGGGTTGGACCGTTCAATACACGTATAATAGCCAAACAGATGTTCTTGTTCCTGTAACTTCTTACGACATTCCAGATGGCACTATTGGAGATATTGTATTAACTGCAAATTGGATTCAAACTGGAAATGCCATTAAGGTAATAGTTGGAACCGAAACGGCACTTAGAAACGCCATCAACAATGCAATGACAAATGTGCCTGTTACTATTATTTTTACAACAGATATTCAATTGATAAATACTAACTCACCAATTATCATTCCTGCTGGTAAAGATATTACATTAACAAATAGCGATAGTGCTACATTTTTTAAATTAATCGGGGGAAATGGTGTAAACGTTATTACTGTTGAAAGGGGTGGAATATTGAGAATTGATGGCATCATTATAACACACATATTAGAGGCAGAGGGCAGTGGGGTGATTGTTAACGTTGGTGGAGCGTTTTATTTGTATAGTGGCGAAATTTTTGGTAATACTGGTAGTGGTGTAATTACAAGTGGTATTTTTACTATGTTTGGCGGTGTGATTGCTAACAACACCTTTCATGGCGTGTCTATTTTTCAGAATGATGGTACTGTTAAGGGTAATTTCACAATGTTTGGTGGCGTGATTGCTAACAACACCGCTATTAAAACAGTTTTTTCCACTCTTAATCCTGAAACTGTTGCGGGTGGTGGCGTATACAATAGTAATGGTAATTTCACAATGTTTGGTGGCGTGATTGCTAACAACACCGCTACTTCTGGTGGGGGTTACGGTGGTGGTATACGTTTTGATACTAGTGATTTCACAATGTTTGGTGGCGTGATTGCTAACAACACCGCTATTAGTGGCGGTGGTGGAGTATATATCGAATATGGGAGTTTTAAATTATTTGATGGTGTTATTGCTAACAACACCGCATCAAACAGTGGTGGCGGCGGAGTGTCATACGGTTCTTACTTTGGCGGTTTTACCATGTTTGGTGGCGTGATTGCTAACAACACCGCTATTAAATAATCATGGAGGTGGTGTGTCGCATAGTGGTCCTTTTCGTATGTTTGACGGCGTAATTTCTGGTAATGTTGCCGTTAATGGTGGTGGTGTATATAATGGGTGGCGGTCGACCTCTTTTGAGATGTCTGGCGGCGAAATTTCAGGCAATACAGCTCAGTATGGTGGAGGCATGTATAGCAGTCTAGGTATTTTTGAGTTATCTGGTGGTGTGATTGCTAACAACACCGCTATTAATGGTGGTGGTTTGAACATTGATTCTAACACTGGGTCATCTGTTACAGACCCTGAAAGTTTTATGATATCAGGTTGCAAGATTTCAGGTAACATAGCAACAAACAATGGTGGCGGTATTTGGATTGCTGAAGAATATCTAAGGTATCTTGTTATTTCTGATGATGTTGTGTTTGAAAATAATCGTGCTTCTATGACATATAATAGAAATCCCAATGATGATGCCCTTTATGCTACAAACATAAAATGCACTTTTTGGACAGATCCTTTTACTCAAGGATACAACAATTATGACATCAGCTACA
>WRNB01000060.1 GCA_009776805.1 Candidatus Bathycorpusculum grumuli
CATGAGTATGAGTTGTTTTTGCGTCAGAAGGGTATTGTGCATATTTTGTGTAGGGTTAATCACTCGGCAGACTGATGGTAAGTTGGAGTGTTTTCATGGTTTGTATGGTGAGCATAGTGGCGGTTTGGTTGTTTGGATGTGTTTGTTTGTTGGTATAATGATAGGCCTCATGGTGCTCTTGATTTGGGTGTTGCTGTGTCGCCTAATATGGTGTTTGTTAGTCGGTTGTGGCCTGAGGTGTGGATGGGTATAGCGTCTAGACAGTTTGGTTGGTGAAGTATTGAGTCGTAAGTTAACTTAATTGGGGGGGAAATTATTTCGGGATAAGACAACAAAAATAATAAAGACTAAAGTCTATTGACGTTTTTAAGAGAGGGAAAAATTACGCTTTCATTTCGTCTAAAGCTTTGCGTAGTTCACCTGTTTTGTTACATTGTTCCCATGGAAATTCTGTGTCATCTCTGCCAAAGTGCCCGAAAGTTGCCGTTTTTTTGTAAATTGGTCTTAGCAGGTTTAGTTGGTTAATGATTGCGCGTGGACGCATGTCAAAAGTTTTTTGCACTATATTGAGTATTTGCGCGTCTGAGATTTTTCCTGTGTTAAAAGTGTTTACAAACACAGATATGGGTTCTGCTATACCTATAGCGTAACTTATTTGAATTTCGCATTGATCAGCTAGTTCTGCGGCGACGATATTTTTAGCGATGTAACGTGCCATGTAACAACCGCTTCGATCAACTTTGGAAGGGTCTTTTCCGCTGAAGCATCCACCACCGTGACTACCAATACCGCCGTAAGTATCAACAATGATTTTTCTTCCGGTTAGTCCAGAATCAGCTAATGTTCCACCTATAACAAATCTGCCAGTGCCATTTATAACATATTTAATATCTTCATGCAGTAGATTTGCTGGGATAACGTGTTTAATTACTTTTTCGATTATTTGTTCCTTTAAAGTTGCATCTGCGATAGCACCATTATTTTGGGCGGCAATGACAACAGTTTTAACATGTTTTGGTTTACCATCTTCATATTGGATGGTAACTTGGGCTTTACAATCTGGACGTAAATATGGCATTTCACCGTTTTTACGCACTTCAGCTAAACGTTTAACAAGTTTGTGCGCCAACATAATTGGCAATGGCATGAATTCTTTTGTTTCATTTGAGGCAAAACCGAAAACCATACCTTGATCACCTGCACCTTGTTCGTGATCATTTGATTCATCAACACCCATAGCAATGTCTGGTGACTGCTCTGTTAAAGAAACAAAAATACCACATGTATCTGCATCAAGACCATCTTTGGCATTATCAAATCCGATTTCTTTTAAAGTTTGTCGAACAATTGCAGGAATGTTCACAGACGCACTGGTAGTTATTTGGCCTGTAATCATAACTGTTCCTTGCATGATAATTGTTTCGCAGTCAACTCTAGCCTTAGGATCTTTTACGAGTATTGCATCTAAAACGCTGTCAGAAACTTGGTCAGCAACCTTATCTGGATGACCTTCTCCAACAGATTCAGAGGTAAACAAATATTTTCCATCTATTTTCATCAAGAACCCTTCATCACATAGAATTATGAAATGTTAATTAGACATTTTCTTAAAAGCCTTTCTACAAAACCTAACAAAAAAGGCACACTAATTATTTGTTACACCTATTGTACAGCAAACTTGGATAAAATATGCAGCATTTTTTCTAAATTCACGTTAATCACATGATAAATGAACACACATAACATGGCAATTTCAAACTATATGAGAAATAACTGAAGTTACTATTTCTCTTCAAATTAACACTAAACAGAAAAAATACCATCATCAAACACTGTAAACAACAGAAAACAAACAGAACAACAAATTTAGCCCATCAAAAATTAAAGTACCATTTACATGTCATGTCTAAAAACAAATAATATAATAGTTTAACACTACAAAGAACAACCATACCAGAAAAATTCAACATAAAAAAAGACAGGAACTCCACACACACAACATCACCCACATCTAGGTAAATCCGTTGACTGCATAAATCTATACTTCGACCAAAGACTAAAACACACTTGTGACATCTTGCATGGAACACCACCACAGATAACACATACAACAAAAAAATAGACCCCGCAAAATGGGCACACACTAAAGAAGGCGACTATATCTTAACATTAATTAAGTTGCTATAGCATACAATTTTTTAACGCATTATTATTTGAAGAATAAATGGTGAATATGACAAAGAATAAAATTATTTTTTACGCTTTTTTTATATTATACTATTTTTTAATAGTTTACATTAATAGGAAGAAGGAATGTAGAGCGTATGAAGTTGAAAGGTGATTTGTCTGTTGCTAATAATTGTGAAGAGTGTAAGCAGAAAAGTTATGATGAATCTGATTGTTGGAATCCCGATAAAATGATTGAGGTACTTATGAAAAATCATCATCAAAGTGAAGAGCGGTGGGTTGAAAGTGGTTTGCCTGTTCTTGTGAATAAAATAGTGGCAAATTATGATATTTTTGGTGGGATGGATCATCTTGAGGGTAAAGATTTACCGTCTAAAAAGATTGTTATTGAAGTTTTAGAGGATCTCTTTACAGTTTTGTTTCCAGGTTATCTTGGAGATTCTGAAATCAGTAAAGCTAATATAACATATCTTTTAGGAACTAAACTGACTTCTATATATGCACGTTTGGCTGTTGAAGTGGAAAAAAGTCTTAAATATATTTGTAGAAAAATTAGTGAATGTCCTCAGGATATTTGTCAGAAACGTGCATACATTGTTGTTAAGGAATTGCTTGAGGCACTTCCAGAGATTCGTTCAATTCTTAGTAGTGATATAGACGCAGCATATAATGGTGATCCTGCAGCGGTAAGTACTGATGAAGTTATTTTGAGTTATCCGTGTGTAATGGCAATAACAACTTATCGGATAGCTCATGAGCTTTACATTCGTTGTGTGCCGTTAATTCCAAGAATAATGAGTGAATACATGCACTCTCTAACGGGGATTGATATTCATCCAGGCGCAAAAATTGGTAAAAGTTTTTTCATTGATCACGGTACAGGTGTGGTTATTGGTGAAACAGCAGAAATTGGTGAAAACGTGAAGCTTTATCAAGGGGTGACTTTGGGTGCGTTGAGTTTTCCTAAAGATGAAAAAGGTAATGTTATTAAAGGTCGTAAACGGCATCCAACTATTGGTAATAATGTTGTGATTTATAGTGGGGCGACTTTGCTTGGTGGAGATACAATTATTGGGGATAACGTGATAATCGGTGGGAATACTTGGATAACTACTTCTGTTGAGTCGGGAATGAAAATTACAAAAGGTTATGAAGAGGCCACATATAGAAAGGAAAAAAATCAGTAATTATGATAAAAAATTATGTTTTTTATAATAGTTTTAAGGTTTCTTTTATTGTTGATAATACAATATGTGTGTTGGTTCTTTCGATGTATGGTAAGGCAAGTAACCGTTTTGTGAACGTGCCTAATTCTTCTCTATTTTTGAATTTGGCTATGATGATAGCATCTGTTGAACCGGTTACGTCGTAGACTCCGCACACACTTGGCATTTTTGCTATTTCTTGTTCCATTTCGAGTAGTCTACCTTTGGAAACCGTTATTTCTGTAACGATGGTTAATTGGTAGCCAATTTTTTCGTGATCTAACGTGATTGTGTACCCTTTTATTAAACCTTCATCTTCCATTTTTTTAATTCTAGACAAAACTGTGCCAACGGATACTCCGACATTTTTGGCGATTTGCCTGCTTGAGCGTCTTGCGTCATCTAGGAGGTTTTTGAGAATTTTTTCGTCAGTTTCATTTAAATCCAATTTTAAGTCATTCCTGTACAGTCTTCCAACTAAATTAAAGTTTTTCAAACATACTTTCTGATATTGAGGTAATTATATTTATAAAAGTTTAGTTTAATGACGTTCAGTAAAACGATTGAAATATGCCAGAGTAAAAATATAATTTTGTAGACTCATAGCAACGTTAAATTATTATGTTAATTTCAATGTAAGAAGGTTAAAAGAATGCAAACTAAAATTGATACCATACTTGTACTTGACTTTGGAGGGCAATACTGTCACTTAATCGGTAGAAGAATAAGAGAACAAGGTATATACTCCGAAATTGTTCCTTGCGATATTACACCTAATGAAATTAGCGTTTTGAACGAAAAATTCAACATAAAAGGGTTAATAATGTCTGGCGGATCTGCAAGCATATATGATCCAGATGCACTAAAACCAGATTCTAAAATTTTAGAAATTAATGTGCCAATTTTAGGTTTGTGTTATGGGCATCAAATTTTAGTGCAATTGACCAAAGGAAAAGTTGAACCAGCAGATTGTAAAGAATGCGGAATAAACTATGTCACTATCACTAATCCCATAGGTGTACTGGAAGGTTTAGATACAAAAGAAAAAGTTTGGATGAGTTATGGTGATACAGTTTGCGGTTTATCAGATGATTGTGAAGTTTTAGCTTACACAGATGATTGTTCTGTTGTAGCTTTTAGGCACAAAACTAAATCTATTTATGGTCTTCAATGGCATCCAGAAGTTATTCACACAGAAAACGGTACTCGTATGCTAAACAATTTCATGTTTAATATATGTAAGTGTGAAGCTAACTGGAAGATGGAAGATTTAATTGAAAAAATGATTCAAGAGTTAAAAACTGAAGTAGATGATGGTAAAGCAATTATTGGTTTAAGTGGTGGTATTGATTCAAGTGTATCTACCGTGTTAGCTGCCAAAGCATTAAACGAGAAATTAACAGCAGTTTATGTTGATCACGGGTTTATGCGTGAGGGTGAAACAGAGGCTATAAAAGAGATATTTAGTAAATTTAAAATTAATTTTATTGCTATAGATGCACAAAAAAGGTTTATGGATAAACTTAAAGGTGTAACAGATCCAGAAAGTAAACGTAAAGTAATTGGTGAGGAATTTATTCGTGTATTTGAAGAAATAGCCCTTCAGTCTGGAGCGCAGTATCTTATTCAAGGTACAATTTATCCTGACATTATTGAATCAGGTTTTAGCAAAAATAGTGAAAACATAAAGAGTCACCACAATGTTGGTGGTTTGCCTGAAAAAATTAAGTTCAAAAAAATTTTGGAGCCTCTTCGTGAGTTATACAAAGATGAAGTGCGTAAAGTTGCAAAAATGCTTGGTTTACCAAACGAGATAGTTAACAGACAACCATTTCCTGGACCAGGGTTATCAGTAAGAATTATTGGATTGTTAACGGATGAAAAAGTTCGAGTGGTCAAACGTTCAGATAAAATTGTTCGTGAAGAAATTGAAAAAGCCGGATTAACTGAAAAGTTTTGGCAATATTTTGCAATAGTTACTGATACTAAAGCTACAGGTGTTAAAGGAGATGCACGAGCTTATGGGTATGTAGTTGCCATAAGAATCATAGAAAGTCGTGATGCTATGACAGCAAGTTTTGCAAAGCTTCCCTATAATGTGCTGGAAAATATGTCTACACGAATAACAAACGAAGTTCCCGAAGTTACTCATGTTGTCTACGATATAACTCATAAACCGCCCGCGACCATTGAATGGGAGTAAGTTAAAATACTGATTGTGTTTGATGACTTAATGCTGTTAAGAGCTGTTTTAAATAATGCTTACCTTTTTTATGCAAAAACTATGCAGAATTCAGGATTAATACAAAAATATGAAAAATAGAAAACTTGACTGCGGCATTGCATAAATTTTGTTGCGATAAGTTTTATTTCTTGATAAGTGTTTATATAAAAACATGTAACATGTTTATACTTTAAAGGTGTCATCTTTGAAAGCAGTAATTTTAGCCGGTGGTTTTGCTACAAGGTTACGACCATTAAGTTGTAGTAGGCCTAAAACACTTTTTCCAATAGTAAATAAACCCTTACTACAGTGGATTTTTGATGGTCTTGCCAATAGTGAAGTAAAAGAAGTTGTCTTGGCAGTAAATGCTTTAACACAATTTCACATAAAACAGCAAAAATTATCAAAAAATGGTTTAAAAATTAAATACGTTATAGACCCCCCTAAAACGCCTTTAGGAACTGCAGGACCAATAAAAAATGCAGAAAAGATACTTGGTGATAAAGAACCATTTTTTGTTTTAAATGGTGATATCTTTACAGATATTAACTATAAACAGTTAATGAATGCACATAAAAAAACAGATGCGTTGGCAACTATCGCGTTATGTAAAGTTGATGACCCATGTAGATATGGTGTTGCAGAATTGGAAAGCGATAACAGTATCAAAAATTTTATTGAAAAACCTGCTAAGGAACAGGCGTCAACAAATTTAATTAATGCAGGAATTTATGTTTTAAGTCCAGAAGTGTTTAACTATATTCCTAAAGGTAAGCAATGTTCCATAGAACACGAAGTTTTTCCAATACTTGTAAAAGAGCGCAAACTTTTTGGCCATATGTTTGACGGGTTATGGATGGATATAGGTAAACCTAACGAGTACCTGACAATTAACAAAATTATCCTTGATAATTTGGCTAAAGCTAACAAACTTATAATACCTAAAAATGTTGAAACAAAAAAACCTGTAGCTATAGCTAAAAAATGTGTTATAGGCAAAAAAACTACAATTGGTCCATATGTAGTACTGGGAAAAAATGTTATAATTGGTGATAATGTAAAAATTTGTAATTCGGTAATTTTTTCTGACGTAAAAATCTGTGATAATACCCTAATAAACGGTGCAATAATAGGCGAAGGCGCAATTATTGACAAAAATGTACAAATTAATACAGGTTGTATTATAGCTGATCAAGTGAAAATTAAAGACAACATTAGTCTAACCAAAGAGACGACAGCTTGTCCAGGTGTAAAAATAGATGAACCTTTTTTAAAAAGAAATACTATATGTTAAGTGATTAGCAATGAGTACATCAAAGAAACTTTTTGGCACAAACGGCGTGCGAGGCCTTGTTAATGTTGAATTGACCACTGATATGGCAATCAAAATTAGTTTAGCAATTGGAACTTTTTTTGGAAAAAAAAAATTACTTTTGGGTTACGATGCAAGAACAAGTGGACCAATGTTGAATAGTGCAGTAGCTTCAGGTCTTACTGCGACTGGCTGTGATGTATACTTTACTGGTATGGTTCCAACGCCATCTCTTCAATTCGCCGTTAAAAATCACAAAATGGATGGAGGAATTATAATTACTGCTTCACATAATCCAGCTGAATATAACGGAATTAAGGTCATCTGGAATGATGGAATTGAAATTTCACATGAACAAGAAGAAGAAATTGAAAAAATTTATTTTGATAACCAAATCAGTTTTGCACCATGGGATAAACTTGGAAAATTAAAAGAGTTAACAGGTATTAATGATGAATACGTATTTACAATTAAAACACATGTAGACATAGAAGAAATAATCAAAAAACAATTCCATGTAGTAATTGATGCTGCAAATAGTGTAGGTGGATTAACTACACCTATTTTGATGCGAGAATTAGGCTGTAAAGTAACTACTATAAATGCAAACATTGATGGGACATTCCCCGGAAGAGAACCTGAGCCCCGTCAAGAAAATTTAGGGGCTTTATCAATGACCGTAAAAGCTATTGGCGCAGATATTGGTGTAGCTTTTGATGGAGATGCTGACAGATCAATTTTTGTCGATGAAAAAGGCGAAATTTACATGGGTGATAAAACTTTTGCAATAGTGTTAAAACAGTTTCTTCTAAAAAACAAAGGTGCAACAGTTGTCACACCAGTTAGTTCATCGACACTTGTTAAAGATATTGTAGATGCTTATGACGGAAAAATTGAGTGGACAAAAGTTGGTAGCGTAACGGTTTCACAAAAAATGAAAGAAATTAATGCCCAATTAGGTGGCGAAGAAAATGGTGGAATTTTTTATGGNCCTCACCAAGCCGTTCGAGATGGTGCTATGGCAACAGCACTACTTTTGGAAATAATGGCAAAAACAGGAAAAAAACTCTCTGAACTTGTTAATGAGCAACCACAATATTTTATTGAAAAAAGCAAAATTGAATGCCCAAACGAAAAGAAAACAATTTTGTACACAAAAATTTATGAAGACATAAAAAAAGAAAACATAAACACTATAGATGGAATAAAAATTTGGTTCAACGATAAAAGTGCCATTCTAATTAGAGCCAGTGGTACAGAACCCGTTTATAGACTATATGCTGAAGCAAAAACCAAAGAAAAAGCATCAAAATTAGTTGAAGAATACAGTTTAAAACTTAAACAATTTCTTCAAAACATATAACACCATTACAAATCACAAACAAAAGAGGTTAACCTGTAAATATGCCTTCAGTTCTAAATCTGCAAGAACAAGATGTTGATTCAAAAGAAAAAAGAGCCAATTACACAGTTAGTATAGTGGGTTGTGGACAAATTGGAATACTGTATGCTGATGCTTTTGCAGAAGCAGGCTACAAAGTCACATGCAGTGATGAAAACCCAAATTTGTTAAAACGATTAACCAGAGCTAAAAACTGTTGTATAAATCCAGAAATTGAAACACGCCTAAAAAAACACATCGACACAGGTAATTTAACTACATCAAACGTAAGAAAAAACACAGTTGCTCAAAGTGACATAATTGTTTTAGCTATAAATGTTCGAATGGATGCAAAAAAAAAGTTTGACACATCAGAACTTGAAGGAGCATACAAACAAGTGGGAACTGCATTAAAACAGGGATCACTTTTAATTTATGGAGGCATCTGCAGTTTTGGTTCCACAGAAATCTTGTTAAAAGAAACTCTTGAAAACACTTCTGGCTTAAAAGAAGGCAAAGACTTTCTTTTAGCATATAACCCGTTATATTTTCCAAAAACACGTTCAATAAAAGCCTTAAACACATTAGAATTAATTATTTCTGCAGCAAATCAACAAAGTTTAGAGGTGGCAACAATTATTCTTAAAACATTAACCTCTAAAGTTAAGCAAACAAATCAAGTTAAAAACGCAGAACTTGCAACACTCTTCAAAGCAGCACAACTAGATATTTGTACGGCTTTAGCTAAAGAATTGGCAATTTTCTGTGAAAATGTTGGAATGGATTATTTTGAGGTCCAAAAATTAATCAGTGAAGAAAACACGAATTTTTTACCTACTATAGAGGAAGAAAATCGTAAAGAAACCTATTTACTAATTGAAAGCGCAGAAAACATCAACATTAAACTTCGATTATCGCAACTTAGCAGACAAATTAATGAAGAAATAATTAAACACGCAATTAACATAACTCAAGAAATTCTACACGATTGCGACAAAAGTATACGAAGAGCAAGAATCGCCGTGTTTGGAACATCCAACCAAGATACAGCAACAACAAGATACATAGAAGCAGCAACCATTAAAGGGGCAAAAATCGCGCTTTATGATCCCTTACTTGCAAAAAATGAAACAACCGATACAACTCCAGTTCTGAAGAAAAGTTTAAGTGAAACCGTGGAAGGCGCAGACTGCTTTGTAATTCTATCAGGACAAGAACAATTTAAACGATTGAATCTCAAAAAACTCAAAACACTCATGAAAAGCCCCGCAGTGCTTGTTGATTTAGTAGGTATAGCAGAACCTGAAAAAGTACAAGCCGAAGGCTTCATATATCGTGGAATAGGAAGAGGAATGAATAAACATTGAACAAACTTGGTGTAGCAGTAATTGGAACAGGTTTCTGGGGAAAAAATCACGCTAGAATCTATAAAGAACTTGAAAATACAAACTTGATTGCTATTTGTGATGTTGACTCTGAACGTGCAAAAACAATAGCAAAACAATATGGAGTAAAAGCTTATACAGACAGTTCAGATGTACTAAAAGATCCTGAAATCCAAGCAGTTAGTGTCTGTACGTGGTCAATAAAACTTGCAGAAGAAACGCTCAAATGTCTAAACACAGGTAAACATGTGCTTGTAGAAAAACCCATGGCTACTAACACAGAACAGGCTCAAATGTTGATAGATACTGCTAAAGCAAATGGGTTACAGCTTTCTGTTGGTTTTTTGTCACGTTTTATTCCTGGACTCCAACAAATCAAACAAGCGGTAGAAACCAAAAAAATCGGTGAACTTGTCTCTGCAACAACAAAAAGAGTTACACAATGGCCTGAAAGAATTGGAGATGTTGGCGTTGTAAAAGACACAGCAATTCACGATATCGATGTTATGCAATTTATTTCAGGCGAAAAACCTGTAAGTGTCTATGCAAAAATGGGTAACATGCGCCATAGTCAATTTGAAGACTACGCTCAAATTATGCTTGCGTATGAAAACGGTAAAACAGCTTTCATAGAGTCCAACTGGTTAACACCATACAAAATTCGTTCGTTAAATGTAACAGGAAGCGAAGCTATAATGCGACTAGATTATAATAGTCAAGAATTATGGATTGAAAATGCTAAAGAAACAGTACAACCCAGAAGTCCCTTCAAAGAACCTCTAAAAACAGAACTTGAACATTTTATCGAATGTATTATTGAAAAGAAAACACCTATAATCACAGGTGAAGACGGTTATAACGCATTAGAAATCGCAATTGCAGCTATGAATTCATCAGCTAAAAACACAGTGATAAAATTAAACAAATAAACTGTAAAAAATGGTTAACCCTTCAAGTTAAAGGGTTTGCCATCTTTTACAATATTTTCTGGAACTTGTTCTTTCCATTTCTTAAGAAAAGGTAAATCCTCAGCTTCCTTACGTAATTCATCTGGAAGCATCTCAGGGATTTCGTCACGGATTGGATACCATCTGTAACATTTAGTGCAAATAATTACACCTTCAATAACCTCATCTTTTTCCTCAAACACCAACAAGTCAAGTGGGTGATGTTTGTCAATTGGACAAGCAAGTATTTCCATTAATTTACGTTTCATGTCAGCATCAAAGTATAGTTAAAACTTGTTACTATAAAAACTTGTTTGGTAAACTGGCTTTGGGATGATATTATTTGTGCCGCAATTCTCTAGTATCTATATTTTATAGATAGTTTAGATAGCATAAGTGTTTGATGTTTATAGCAGTTTGGTCTTCAAGGAATGTTGGTGGTTTGTGACCTGTTTACGTAGGGGTAACACGGGGACAATTTTGTAAGATTTACGGTTGAATATTCGAATAGAGAATAAATTAAACGCCAAATACCCACATAGGGGCAAAAAAGCATAGTTATAGTTAAAAAAATACAAAACAAAAAATACTTAATGCTGCTAGAGGACCTCTTAGTGAAACAGACATATTTCTGCTCAAACAAATGACACGCACCATTGCAGAATTGGCAATACAAATTCATGACTTAGAGGCGCACATGGCAGAATTGGTTGAAAGATGTTTTAAAAATTATTTGCACATTTCCCGGTGTTGGTAAATTGTCTGGCGCGATTATTTTAGCTGGGCTTGGAGATGTTACACGATTTAAGAACCTGGCCTCAATATTTTCAGAAAAATTATTTGGTAAAACAAGAAAATGGCATTATATTTCATTTTTAATTTGATTTTATACAATGTTAATAGTGTCAAATTATGTACATTATTACAATTAATGTTAAACAAAACAAGTAAAACATTTTTTGTAAACAAATAATGTAAAAAGAGAAAAATGTTATAAAATAACCGTGACTAGTAAAGAAAATAAGTCATTACAACACAAATAATTGCTTTATTCAGCATTTATTATTGAGGACAGGTCCTAACATTACAGTTGTAATTTTTTTTGTTTGTTGTGTTTTGTTGTTTGGTTGTAGTAGTATGGGTGGTTGTTGGTGTTGGTTGGTGTAGAGTTGTAAGTTGGAGTTTGTATTTGACGCGTTAATGGTATGTGGCATTGGACATGTTTGTCATATTTACAACTGTAATATTAGTGTAAATTTGTAGCTTGGCATGATTGTTTTCACGTTTTTTGTGAAACTATATCGTATACTCCTATTTATAAAACTCTACTTACTCGCTGGATACACCACTAGTCTGTGGCGTAATAGCTGGAGCTGCGTGTATTGCAGCTACAGCACTTGTGGGTACGGCTACAATTGGTGTCGGGGCGTTATTTTTGGCACCGCTTGTGCGGCAGGTACTGCTGCTCTTTGCACTTTGATAGTTAACGGTCTTTGTGGAGAAGCAATAACCGTACAAGCGATAGGTTGTGCAGCTGCGTGTGCTGGTATAGTTTGCTTGCCTTGCCCAGATTGGAATATAGCCTGCGGATTATGCGGCATCGTATGTGAAGATGTGTGTAACAACATATTTTAAACCATTTTCTTTTTTTATAAAACGTGTTAAAAATAGTGAGCTCTGAAAACATGGATCTTAACGCACCTATCTCTACGACAAACATATTTGGGTTTATGATTGTATTCATGATAATTACTACAGTTTTCTTTATATATCATGCTAGAAAAACCAAAAAAAATATGTACTATACGGGTAGTGGACTTTGCGGTTCCATGGCTTTTGCATTTTTGGTTGGTGCTCTTGGCCAGTATCTTTTAAGCCTTATTCTACTGGCTGTATCTGCTCTTTTCGGTATTATAGTTGTGTATCCCAGAGCTATGCGAGCTATGCCCGAGGAAGTAGCGAAAGCGAAAAATACAGTTGATACCTCGGAGTCGATACGGTTTAAAGATTTTTTCTCTGTAAATGCTATGGTAAAATTGGAAAAAAAATATGGTGAATACAAAGCTATGGTCATATGGTCTGCTGTGGGTACTGTATTTTTTGTTCCGGTGTTGTTTGTGATGGTTTTATTGCGTGTAATATCTTTGCCTTTTGGTGTGGGTGCAGTGGTGTTTGCGTTTATTTCTGGATTGACAATGTATCGCCGTATGAGAAAAGGTCTGTAATATATGAAAAAACTAGATTTACGTAAAAGGTGAAACTGTAAGTTTCATTACCACCTTTTTAAATTTAACCCATTTTTACATTCTTTAGTATTAGTATTACAGTTGTAAACGTAGTTTTTGCCAGTGATGCCACATCGCAACAATTTGATGATCCCTCCACCAACACATCCAATGCTTAACAGTTTTCACAGTTTAAACAAAACACACACAAAAACACACACAACACACTTACTCAACCACGCAAACCACGCTTTTCTTTAAACACAGACAAACTACAAGAAACCAGCCTTATACTGCTGAACCGTTTTAGAACCCAAAAACTCACTAGAAATAACCACAAACAAAACATGAACCAAACAACCTGAATTCCCGAAAAAATTTTAACCTACAACCCAAACGCCACATAAAAAGGTATAAATACCAAAACAAACACAATACAACCAGCACAGTAGGTTAAAA
>WRNB01000061.1 GCA_009776805.1 Candidatus Bathycorpusculum grumuli
ATAAATAATATGGGTTTATTTGTGTCTTTTGTGTTTGTTGTTTGTGGGGGGTTTTTGTTGTTTGTAAGCGGTTTGTTTAATGTTCGTGCGTTCTACGTGGGCATCTCCCTACCTCCAGAGATAAGCTGGATAAGTCTCACCATATAAGAAAAAAATCCCAGAGTAACCCCAGAAAGTCTACTTACTCCCGAAGACATAATAGCATACTCAAAGCCGCCACTAACCATCGCGATAAAGCCATGATTTATGTACTCTTTGAAGCTGCCATACGTCCAAGTGAACTTTTAACCATGCGCATAAGTAGCGTAATCTTAAAGATGAATACTGCCTCATTGCAGCCAACGGTAAAACGGGTATTAAACGCATACCCTTGTCACCTCAAGCGGGCCACTCTTAGGATGGATAGAAGAACACCACTGCCGAACAGATCCCCAAGCACCTTATGGTGTGCTATAGATAACAAGTATGAAGGCACCCGTTTAAGTTACACAAATTTTCGCTTAACAATTAGATTGGGAGACACAACCAATAAATTAGCTAATATGAAACCCTATCGATAGTACGAACCTCATATTTATTCCATGGAAATTCATACTCAAATAATATGTCTCTAACACTGTTGAATTTTTTATCATACCTTTCGATGGCAAACTTGGCTTTCCCAGTATCCGTGACCGTGATAAATATGGTATCTTCATCAGGAGGATAAAATATGTCAGTTATTGTTTGATGGCTAGTCCAATGCTTGTCGGTCTTAGCATCAATCTTGTCTTTAATTAGCTCATACACAATTTTTGGTGCACGTTGATTGTCAATATCACTTGCATCCATCAACCGAAAAACCGCAGAAAGATATTGCAATTTTACTGAACCTTTTGTGTTAATTGTTTTAGGCATATTTATGGGGTCATTTGATGAATGGGACACACAAATCCATTTTATCAATTCTATGGAATTATTATCCAAACCCCAAATATGTTGAGACCCAGGTTGGTCAATTATTTTACAAGAGTTGACATTATGTTGTTCTCTGCCCCAAATGTTGCCTAAATCATGTAACCAAGCGGAAGCAAACAAAAGATACTCTTCATATGAAGAAGTATTACACTTTAATTTCTGAGCATTACATACCTGTAGAATTTCTCTGCTTCTGTTTTCGATGTTTTCAGAGTGGCTTACACCATGAGATGTAAAATCTCCAATCATCCGATGGATATATTGTAAAATGGGCAGTACAGAAAATCGTAGTTGACCTAGCCACGCTTCATGTTGCTTATCCATTTTATTGCGCCTCTATTTGTTTGAAACTAACCAAACAGGTCGTTTGAAGAAACCACTTTTGCCAGAACATAAAAGAGTCCCTTGCTTCTTAGAGGTCATGTGTAGCGCGATAGAGGCTTCTTAGTAGTCTTTTCTGTTCTTCTCCAGCGATATTGTAGGTCCGTATCCAATGACCGCCTTCATTTTTTTGCCAACCGGCGTGAAGTGCGCCTTTGTCGGTTAATTCATCAAGTGCTTCATGGACAGAGTTTCGGCTAGCACCTTTGCCTTCTAAGTCTTTGCATAGTTTAGTGAAATTAGTATTTTCTGATAGTACATCGTTGTATTCGAGGATTTTTAGGGCAACTTTTGCGGATGGCTTGAGTTCACTATACATAGTATTAGGGCGACCGATTTTCTCAAGGAGTTTGTCTTTGAGTTCTGTTTCCATTTTTTTCCCTCTTAATTTCCTTTAACGGTATTTTATAACATATTTAGGGTTTTTGTACTCAAGTATGATAACTATACTTGGCGGAGAACTGTCGAATACTTGTTAAAACGGATTCTCTGATTTCCATACTTAAGTATGATAACTATACTTGATAAAAACACTAGTTAATAAACACACGTAAAAACTCAGGAGATCTATAGTCTTTATTTGAAAAAATCCTCAAAATCAGAAAAAAGACTATGGCTAAAAGGCGCATGACTCAATTCAGTCTCTGGCCATGTCACCGAAGTTATCTTAATGGTGAAACCTTTAGCGATAATTTCCCCCTTCAGTTGTTTTAATAGATTTTTTGCGAACTCTGTAGTCAAAACAAAATCAACACAGTGTCCACACAGATTCCCACGTGCATAATTCACTGTGCTACAGAATTTTTTAGAAATAATAGTTGAACAATCTTTCTCCTGAGGAGGTATTATTTCAGGATAAAACATCGGAACAATATAGAGCGTATTGGGAACAATATCGTTTTGCTCAAAACAAAACCTCACTTTGCACACCCCTTTCAGTAGTCCAGTATTTAGCAAACCGCTCAAGCCCAAACTCAATAGGGTTTAAGTCACATACCGTAAACTTTGTTCTTCCCCAGAGGCGACAAATGGAATCCTGCACATAATAGGAACCTTTTTTCTTTAGACTTTCTTTCATGAACTCGAGAAATGTTGCTGAATCAAAATCTCCATCGCTTTTGCCAATTTCAGCACGAATGACCAAATGATCAGGATCAAGTTGATGGCATAACGAATCAAAGTAAGCCGACAAATGATCTTTAATTATTAACGACTGATCATTATACTCTTTAGAGTAATAATCTATAGTTCTGTACACTCTTTATGCTTTAGAAATACTGCTAATCGTATTGTGGGCAGATTATTTCTGTCCGCTACTTTTTCAAGTATGGCTTGTTTTGCTTTGTTTATAGTGTTTCCCGTACGGACACTGTCATCCAAAATTAAAATTCGTTTACTAGATAACAACCCTTCAGGAAGGGTGTCTAACAGAAAAATCTCAAATTCTCTATATCTGGGAATAGTGTTTCTAAAAGGAAAAAGCCCTTGCGCATAATTGGAATTACCATGTCGAATTTTTCTGCTATAATAGTGTCTGCTAAGAACTTTTTTAGGTATTGTTGGAAATTGTCTATAGTTACCTTATTTATCAAGGACATAAAGAAGAAAATATTGGTTCTTAAATATAAGTGAGTCCAAGAAAAATTCAGAACCAACAATTCTGTGCTATATCCGAAAAATCTGTTGTTATTAGACTGCGCAAAAACACTAAAAACATCATATG
This sequence comes from Candidatus Bathycorpusculum grumuli, assembly GCA_009776805.1. GTDB lineage: Archaea > Thermoproteota > Bathyarchaeia > Bathyarchaeales > Bathycorpusculaceae > Bathycorpusculum > Bathycorpusculum grumuli. The sequence continues at coordinate 3,062 of WRNB01000061.1, forward strand.
TGTAGTGTCTGTTATTCATGTGTGGTTATATGTTATTGTGTGTTTGAGGGAAAATGTCGTGGTTGTGGCGTAGTCTGAATTCAGGACATTTTCATGGATTTCTTTTCGCTTATGTATAACTCCACCTGAATTTTAGGTGGTTCAGGTGTAGGAAAGAGTGTATTAGTGGGCTCAGGTGTAGGATTAGGCGGTTTAGTGGTAATAGGTGGTAGTGCGTCTTTGTAACCTTTTGCTATATATCGTTCATTAACCGAGTATATGTCATAACCAAAAGCATTTTTGCCGCCTATTACATACAATATATCGTCAACAACTGCAACTCCAAACTGTTCTCGATAAGTAGGCATGTTATTGACAGTTGACCAAGTATCCTTTTCTGGATCATAAACCCAATTGGTCGAAATTGGTTGCCCCGGACCAGAGGTTAATCCAAAAATATAGACTCTTGCAGGGGCATAGACACCCGTTGTCATACAAACACCCGTAACCGAAACTGTAGTACCATAAGGGCTCTGTGTAGACTTGCCATATATGCCCTCTTCATGTGTTTTTCCTTCACTCCACACATCAGCCTTAGTGTCATAAATCATAACTGCCCCTTTCGACCTCCACCAAGCATCATCATACCCATATATGCAATAAACCATTATTTTGTTATCCAACACAACCGCAAAATCAAACCTAAAACCTGAATTATTTGCATCGTCTGGTGGGGGTATACTGGTTTTCTTGTTCCATTCATCAGCACCAGGGTCATACGTAAATAGATCACATCCCGCTATAGCAAAAAGTTCCCCATCCACAACATATACTCGAAAACCCAGACCCTCAAAGGGAACGTCTTTTTTTGTACTCCAACTATTGGCAACGGGATCATAAACCTCAGTTACCCGATATATGTTATAATCACCAGGGTTATGAAGAACTTCACCACCCATGCAGTAAATCTTACCCTGATAAACCGCTATAGCAAAACTAGCTCTTGGCGTAGGCATAGGTTCCAAAGTAACCCACTTATCAGTCGCAGGATCGTACCGTTCATTTGTGTCTACAAAACCAGCTTGATAAGGTCCCCACCATTCTTGATTAGTTGCAGTGTAGCCTCCAATAGCGTAAATTTTACCTTCAACAGTTACAACTCCCAAATTAGCCCTTGCTTGAGGCAAGGGTTTTTTTGTGTTCCAAGAATCCTCAACTAACTTTGAAACTGAAACGGAATTAAATGCTATTATAAATAGTCCGCTTATGATGAGACAGAAGAGTAACAGTAAGAGTGCAAATTTGTTTCTGTTTGTCATACAATGGTATTTTGGTTGTTTGTTGATAAAGGTTTTTGTAAATATTAGTTTTGAAACTGAAAAATGGTTTGAACTATTTTTCTGATTTACCGTAAGTATGTTTGCTAATGTTTTCTAATCGTAATTATAAACCATTTTTGGACGGTGTCCTAAGTTAAGTGGAGTGGTAGATTTTGTTGAAAAATCAAAAATTCTTGATCAAACCGATGGGCAATTTTGGCATAAGATGTGATTTTGGCGTCAAAGATTTTTATGTCTACTAGACCATACAGCAATTAAACTATTTCATGACATAACTCAAAATCTTTGCTAACTAACTAACCTTTTAAGTACCACCAGTAACTTTCTGCAAAAAATATGGCAAGTAGCAAATTAGACAGTCAATTTTTAGAAGTATCCATTTCCATATATGTACTGTTTCTGTAAGTGAAATAATTTGTTTCTGCTTTAAAAGCGTACGTTTTACGGGTTATAAGGCAGCAACAGCACCTGTAAAGTCCTAAAGGGAGTAAACATGGCTAAACAAAGTATTAAAAAATTTTTAACCAACCTTAGTTTTTGTTGTTTTGCTTTTACGCATATGCCTGTTGAAAAAATCTGAAATCTTTACTAATGCTTTACTGTTAACAATTTTTTTACATATTTTTTGCTGCATATAGAGACCTAAAAATAGTGTCTGTAGAAATTTTTAAAACCGATAAACAAAAATTAGAGCTAAAGAGGCATCGAATTTTTTAAACAATCCAAACACCTTAGGTGACCTCCGAAAACCTGTATTTTCCCAAAAATCATATGCCAAAAACAGTGTAACAATGTTACTTGGTTTTCTGAAATGGGGTTTCGGAGGTTGCCCTTAAAGTAAAGAGTGTAAGCGGATGAGAAAACTAGGATATACTTGGGCACTTCGGTATTGAGTTATTTGAACCAGACTTTTAACTTTGAAAAAATGAATGTTACATTAAAATTATGGGACAAAATAATAGGTGGCGATATGATGTGGTGATTTTAGATGTTGCTATAGTAGAACTCTCACAATCCACAGAAACCAAAAGAGCATACGTGTGGAGTATGTTGCGGTAAATTAACTATTTTTTAATGCGTGAAACACAGGAAACATTTGCTCTTGTAAATCGTTTTATTGAACAAAAAGTATTAACAAAAAATGTCTTAACGATTGACGACATATTGCTTGTGCTGTTGTGGCAGGTTGTGTTATAATTACGTTTTGGAGTTTCAAACACATGGTGAATGTACGGACAGTTAATGGTGTTAAAATAATAAATATGATGGAAGGTTATAGAATTGTAGAAATATATCCTCCTACAATGTTTGTTGATGGTGAAGAGGAATAGAGTATGAGAAAGCCTAAAATTTTTCAAGATTTCACTGTTGAGGATATACGGAAAATTAGGGATTATGCTGCAGAGCGGATGGATGGGTGGACTGCAGAGAAAATAATTAAATATACTCAAGATAGAACTAGAGAGTTGCTTGAGTATTTAGAATCTAATAAGGTCTCAACCATGTACATGCTAAGATTTAACGCCAAAACAACATTCTTGAGCACGAGGCTGTTCTTTCAAATAATTCCAAACATGATCTTTAATGTCTGCTAAGGTAAAAACTCTAACTCTTAACCATAAAAATCGTCCCTAAAAAATATCCAATGAACTGCTTCTACGAAAAGTTACTGCAACATAACTAACATAAAACTACTATGTTTATTAGCATACTCGGTTAAAAATTTTTCAACACATTGTAGAGTATTTGCCATTACCCAACGGAAGCTAACATGAAGAAAAATTATCCCGATTGTTAAAAGAAAAAACCATTCATCAACAAATTAATAGACCCATGAAATTTGGTTACAGGAATTTATTGCTTTAGGCATCAACCATATTTTTACGATTGTTAACAAAAGATTAACTGTTATTTGTAAAACAGAAAAACAAAACACAACAACAAAACCACTAATTAGTGTCGATAAAATAAAATACTACTTGAAAGTTACTTTTTTCTTGTGTTAAGATCTACTTATCAACAAAAACCCGCACATGTTGCGAGTTTTGGGAAAAGATACAACAATATACATAACGAATTAGCACAAAAATGGAACAAAAAATTTGCCAAACTATGAAATTCACGGAATAGTAATTAACCATATTGATTGATACAAGAAGGAGCATCCCAAATGATGAATAAACTCAGACAACTCATACATGATGGAGAGGGACTAACTAGTGAGTTTAAACGTTGTGAAAACGACCTCGCAAGTAATATCTACGAAACAGTGTCTGCGTTTTCCAATCGATATGGTGGATACATACTACTTGGCGTTGAAGATAACGGCGAAATTAGCGGCGTAAATCCCAGAGCTGTGAAAAAAATAAAAAATGATTTTGCAAATGCATTAAACAACCCCCAACGATTTGCACCCACACTCTTTCTTGCACTAGAAGAAGTAGATCTTGATGGTAAAATCATACTTTGGTGTTATGTACCTCAAGATTCGCAAGTCGTAATGTTTGGAGGCAAAATCTATGACCGCACCGAAGATGGCGATATAGACATCACACGCAATTCTATGTTGGTGACACAAATTCATCAACGCAAAACGGCCGATTACTCAGAACGCAAAATATTTCCCTTTGCGAAAGAAAACGATTTTGAATTCGAACGTCTACTACCACTTGTCAGGCGACTTGCTGTCACCCACCGCGCAAATCATCCTTGGGAAAAAATGGGTAACAAAGATCTTCTCAAAAGTGCAGGGCTCTATCAGACTAATCCTGAATCAGGTAAAACTGGCTACACGCTTGCAGCGGTACTGCTGTTTGGACGCGATGAACTCATTCGTGCTTGTACACCCAATTATGTTACCGATGCAATTTACCGCCGCGAAAACCTTGACCGATATGACGATCGATTAATGGTTACCTGTAATCTGATAGATGCTTATGATCAGCTTATAGAATTTATCGCAAAACACACTCTTGACAGATTCCATATAGTTAACAACCAGTCTGTTAGTTTGCGATCAAAAATCGCTCGTGAACTTGTCAGCAATATACTGGTACACCGTGAATACACAAGTGCTTTTCCAGCGAAAATTATTATTGAACACGACCGCATTGTAACAGAGAACTGGAGTCTACCAAAAACCCCTGGTCGCATTAACCCTAATAGTTTTGCACCGTATCCAAAAAATCCGTTGTTATCGCATTTTTTTGTTAACATTGGACGGGCTGACGTTCTTGGCTCTGGAGTTAGGAATCTTTATCAATTTACAAAACTATACTCAGGAGGCGAACCTGAACTTGTAGACGGAGACATCTTCAAAACCATAGTACCACTTAATTTATCATTCAGCAAAGTGAACGATAACCAAATTTTGAACGATAACTTGAACGATAACCAAATTTTGAACGATAACTTGAACGATAACCAAATTTTGAACGATAACTTGAACGATAACCAAATTTTAAACGATAATAAAGATCGTGATTGTATTCTTGCTTACATTGTGCAGAATGGAGCGATTAGTACAACGATAGCTGCACAAATTATCAGGTGTTCGCATAGTACTGCTCGCAGGATGTTGTTGCAACTTGCCGCCGAGAACATTTTGGTTTCCTCAGGTGCGAACAGAAACAAGTTATATCATTTAAAAAAGACACGATAAATTATTCAGTTAATGTCAACATTACATGGAGCAAAAATTTTTTTAGCGGTTAAGTATACTTGATCTTTAAGTGTTTAAATATGAACCTCAAAATTTGAACCAGCTTTTGAGGAAACGTAACATATACAAACAGCTCAATTCCGGCAACAGTTTTTAAGTCGCGATAAGTCAAATATGACGCGGCCTCTGCACACTCCAACACTAAGTCATCCACAACACGCTATCTTGAAATAATTCCTAAATATACAAGTAATGGCCTAAAATAAGTGCTATTTTTCAAATCGTACATTTTAACCAGTTTGAATTCTATTGTGTCGTGTTTTGTTTTTAGTGTTTTTTATGTGGTTGCGGCTCTTTGATATTGTCTGTTTGGGTCTCGTGTATAGATTGGTTGTATAGTTTGGTTATTGTTGTGTTTTGGAGTTTTTTTGTGGGTTTTTGGAGTATTTGTTTTGGATATTTGTTTTTGTTTATTTTTTGGGATATGTTGGCAGGCTTATATCGTTTTGTTTTTCTATTTGTGTTTGGACTGAAATCATGAGTTTCACCTTGTTGTTTGCTGAATGATATCATAGTGGGCTTTTTTAGTCCAATAAAAAGTTAATTGATTAGCCTACAGCACCAATAATTTAAACTGGTCCGCTATAAACATTAATAAATCAAATATGTTTAACCTCTAAAAACTTTTTTCCACAAACTTTAGGAGTAAAACCATTTGTATGACTACATAGCGAGGTGTCCTTCTTTGAAATGCCAGCAAAATATAGAAAATTTAAGCGTAGATGAAATTATATGAAATGAAGAATACTTATAACAAATGAATAAATTAACTGTATAATAAAGAAACATCAAAAAATAAAAAAAACATCAGTAAATGTAGAAGGGTAATTGTGACATCAACTAACGATAGAAAAAATAACATAACAATTCGTTCAAGCGCAGCGGAATATCTAACATTCATTGCAGCAGTGGGCGATAATGAGCAAACCTTTGAAGTTCGCTACCAAGACGAAAACATTTGGCTCACACAAAAAATGATGTCCACACTATACGATGTAAGCGTTGCAAACATCAACATACACTTAAAACAAATTTTTGCTGACCACGAACTCGAACCAGAGGCAACTATTAAAAAATATTTAACAGTTCAAACCGAAGGCTCACGACAAGTACAACGTGAAATTGACCATTACAATCTTCAAGCAATCATTTCCGTAGGATTTAAAATCAATAATGAACGGGCAGTGCAGTTTAGAAAATGGGCAAACCAAATAATCAAAGATTACACTATTCAAGGCTGGGTTATGGATGAAGCACGTTTGAAAAACGGGGGAACCGTATTAACTCTGGATTATTTTGATAAACAACTTGAAAAAATTCGCGAAATACGCATATCCGAGCGACGGTTTTACCAGAAAATAACAGACATATACTCCACAGCCCTTGATTACGATAAAGATGCGAAAACAACACGCAATTTTTTTGCCCAAGTTCAAAACAAAATGCATTACGCTGTACACGGTAACACTGTTGCAGAAGTAATCTACAATCGCGCTGATGCTGATAAGACACATATGGGTTTGACCACATGGGATGATGCACCACACGGAAAAATTCAACGCTACGATGTTACGGTAGCAAAAAATTATTTATCCAAAGAGGAAATGCATTCTTTGGAAGCAATTGTATCAGCATATCTTGATTTGGCTGAAAATCGTGCACAAAGACGCATTCCCATGACTATGACGGATTGGGCAAAGTATCTCGATCGAATCCTACAGGCAGACGAACGCGAACTATTAACCAATGCAGGTCGTATAACTGCAGAGGTTGCACAAGAACACGCACTTTGCGAATTTGAAAAGTACCGAATTATGCAAGACAGTTTGTTTGAAAGTGACTTTGACAGACAGTTACGTTTTTTGGAACACAAAACAAAAGAAGACATAAAATAATAAGCTATAGTTAACCACTTGGAAAACTCTCAAATACCACACAATCGCCAATCAACAATTTACCAGCCAACGAACGACTTTCTAAAAACTGTGTCTCTAAAAACCCAAACTGCACAAACTTGTCTAAACCCTCCAACTACTTATAATTTGTAAATAGTTCAGTAGTTGTTCCGTTTATGAAATCGCTTGGATAGATTGAGCTTAAATTTATTCTTCATCAATATCCATTTCTTCTAACATTTTTTATGGGTATAGACACGACCTTCAATAATGTCCTTTTCACCCTGCAATATACTCTGCATTAACTCTTTTCACTTAAAAAATCTACAAAGCCTCCATCAAAGCCTTCAACTTTAAATGAAGCTTGGGAAACTCTTCAACAACTGCTTTAATACTCTTCTTTTCTTCCTTGGTGAAAACGATCTTTGCCATCTAAAGCACCAATACCAACAACACCCTGCAAAATATGAAGTTTCCTAAATAATAATTCTTTAACCTTTACAGAAATATTTTTTCCAGCTTCCTGCACCTGTAAAACGTAAACTATAGTTTTTGCTGAAAAATAAAAGAATAATTGTTGAGCAAAAATTCGCTATAAGAGTTTTTCCAGTTCTTCTGCTGTTAAACCAGCTTGGCGCAGTATAGTTTTTAGTGTTCTTTTCTTGATTTCCAAATGGGCAGGAACTATTACATTATTTGTGCTAAATCAGGGTTTTCTTTTTTAACTGGATATGGCTCCTTTTCTGCTTACTACTTGAAAACCAGTACTGCTAAGAGTTTGGATTATTTTAGTGCATGATAGAGGTTTTAGTTTGGGCATGTGTTTCAACGTTTAAAGTGGTAAGAATAGCTGATCGATCTGTTGGAATTTTTGCATCTTTATCTTCAAGATAGAGCTCGATGGCTTCTCGTAAATTGTTCAAGGCATCTTCGACTGTTTTACCTTGACTGGCTATGTCGAGTTCAGGAGACCATGCGATTTGTAATCGGTTTTCTTTCCAGAGCACTGCGGAAAAAGTTACACTCTCAGTCAATGTTAAACCTCAAAAATAGTACTGCTTTAAAGTCTAAAATAATTTGTGCTCTTACACTCTCTTTTGATCATGATGAATTAAAAAAAGATAAGGCAAAAGAGAAACATCAAACGATGAAAATTAATTACAGGTTCTGCTTTGTTTTGTTATAAGACTAAAGTGTTAGTGTTTGTATGAATGATAGAGTTAAAGCATAAAGTAAATCAAGCTATGTATGAGTTGATGACTTCAACAGGTGTGGTTGCACCTGTTGAGGTTATGCAGAAAGTTGGGGTTTTGACAAAAGAAAATTCGAGAAATGGCGTAACGGCTAAGTGGATTATTTAGAGCGGGTTTGCACTTGTAATTTGAGTAAATTGTCTAATTTTATGGAGGAAGTGAGTACCCAAAAACCCGACTAATTGTCAACCGACAAGATAGAGAAATTATCTGTATTTTGCATGCAGAAGGCAGTGAGCACGATTTTTCTCTTTAACAAAAACGTATTGACTGTTTTGTTTTTGAAGGCTTTTTGTTTCAAAATAATAGTAGGTACTGGAGATTTTAAGGATTGTATAAGGATGGGAAATGTTTAAGAAGAACTTTAAAGGCTGTGTGTTAAGTGTGGGAAAAAAGTTGAGAATGTGTGTGTTTTTTGTGAGTGTGTGTTTGTTTTGAATGTTGTTGTTGGGTTTGCGGTGAAGTTTTTGGTTTATGGTGTTGTGGTGGGTGTGGATGTTGTGGGTTGTGTGTGGTTTTAGTTTATGGTGTAATTAATTATGACATCAGAAATAAAATCTGAGAAGGTCTAATATAGAGATTAAAAACCTACGTTACGATTGAATAATTACAAAAAATTAACTAATCAAACGCAGCTACAAAATTTGTATGTTAATTATGAACACATGGTAAAAATATATTAGTAACATTTGACATTTGCCTGTATGTGTTGTGTTATAATGTTGTATCCAAATATAATTCGTTCCGTCCGCAATAATCACGTTTTAACTTTTGTTTCTTTATTACTCATAATCACGATAATTTTTTCGCCATTTCTCTCAATATTTAACAGCGTTTCTCCTCTAGTATTAGGAGCTAACGCAACCTCTGGTGTAAATGGTAGAATTCTTCCTGCTATCACAACAGGGGATACATCTGATTGGATTGAAATCGCAAAAGACGGAGAATATTCACTAATACTACGAAAAGTAAACCTCCCCAACAGCAAAACAGCATTTTCAACTAGTCAAATTGATAACTACCTGAATCCTAAGCAGCCTCTTGCTCGTGCTTTTGTGAACACTTGGTTTAGGAGCACATTAAACTCAAATGCGCGATTACGCGACTTTACAGTAAAAAACACTGTATTAACAGATTTGGGCTATTTCGGAGTTATCAATGATGGATTTAGTTCTCCAACATCCGAAGCAGTTAGAACTGGTGACGATGTGGCTTTTTTACTTAGTTTTTCCGAAGCAGCATTATTCTGCAGCCAACAATACGCAACTGGAACATCAAGTTATACTTCTAGCTCAAATATCGCCCAAAGCAACTATGCCAAATTAACAATCCCCTCTGGCCCAATGGAAGACTTCTGGTGGCTACGATCACCTGGCGCACCTGGTAATAACATATGTTCTGTTGGTTCTCACAGCCAAGCAATGTCTGGCACTGTCTGGGGTAGCTCAACAAACGCTCCATATCCATACATTCGTCCAGCGTTATGGGTTAAATCAAGTATTTTTGAGTATACTATTACCTATGTGTTGGGTGATGGTACTAACGCGCCGGATAATCCATCATCATACGATATTAGTGCTCTTCCTGTAAAAATTGTTAATCCAACGGGAGACAATACATTTCTAGGTTGGAACGTAACGTATACAAACGGAAATGGTGTAGCGGTGACTTTACAGAAAGATTACACTATACCTACAGGTACTTATGGTGATGTCACGTTAACTGCTACTTGGGCTGAAAAACTTGACACTTATAGCGTGACATATAATGCTAACTGGCCAAGTGGTGTTGTTGGTGATGGTAATGTGCCTATTGATTCCACACTGTACAAGTTTGGCGATACTGTAACTGTTGCTGGTAACAATGGTAATTTAGCAGTTGATGGCTACGCGTTTACGGGTTGGAACATTGACAAGTCTAATGATGCACTGAATGAGTTTCCTATTTATGATGATGCTACATTGTATGCTGTTTGGGTTAAGGATGATGGTCGGGTTAAGTTTTTGAGTTATACGGTTGATTATTATGTTGATGGTGTTTTTGAGGAAACTCAGATTGTGACTAA
>WRNB01000062.1 GCA_009776805.1 Candidatus Bathycorpusculum grumuli
TGTGTGGTTTTTGTTGTTTGTTGTGTGGTTGGTTTAGTGGTTTTGGTGTTTTTGTTGGTTGTGTTAAATAGTCAGTGTTTGTATTGTGGGTCAGGTTAAGGGCTAATGTGGGTACTCTTGAAAGTTTTCACAGTTTCCATGAAAGCATTTTCTGCTTTTGTGGTTCTTCCAGCATCGGCCGCGCCGATTGTGTAGTTTTGTATGAAAGTATTTGTCTGGTTTTGTAGTTCTTTCAGTATCGACCGTGTCGGTGGTGTGATTTTTGATGAAAAATTTCATATTGTCAAATCTTATGTTGTTATGTCGTATGTTGTTTGCGAGTTGTTTATTTTTGTAATTTAGTAAACTGGTAATTTAAATTTTTTAGTTAAATAATGTCAAATTTTAAATATAAATCGTTAAAAAATAAAAAATTAGTAATATGTTTTTTTTAATGGGTGTGCTTAGATTTGGAGATACACTTAAATAAAATAGCCACTATGTAAGCGGCACAAAATATTGGAGAAAATATAAAAAAATGAAAATCTTAAAAAATAAAAGATTACTTTCAGCGATGGCAATACTGATGGTACTATCATTTTCAGCTTCTATATTTGCGGTGCAAAATGCAAATGCGGCTGATGTAAAGTCTTATCCTTTTGTTGACGCACTTCCAAAACCTGCTGGTGTCGGACAAACAGTGCTGATCAATTGGGGCCTACTAAACTACCTAAACAATGTCAATGACGGTTGGAACGTAACATTACAAATTACCGATCCCAACGGCAAAGCTACAAACTATACAGGCAAAACATGGTCTACAGGCACAGTCGGAAGAAAAATGTCTTTCATGGAACCAGGAAACTACACGTTACAATGCATTTTTGACGGCGACTACTATAGGAATAATGATTATCTGCCAAGTGAAAGTGAGATTGTTACTTTAGAAATTATTGAGGGATACTGGAAACCAGATTACCCTGGACACAGCCTTCCTACGGAGTATTGGACTCGTCCAGTTGATTCACAACTGCGAGAATGGTACACTATTATGGGAAGCTGGGTAGCTAAACCACGCAATTTGTTTGCGCCTTATAATGATGCGCCTGAGAGTGCGCATATTTTGTGGAGCATGCCAATTGGCGATAACGCTGCAGGTTTATCTGGTGGCGATAATGGAATGGTTGCTGCACAGAATGGTGATGCTTATGAAGGTAAATTCGTGGACTCAGTTATTCTTAATGGTGTTTTATACTACAACAGAGAATTTTCAACTAGCGGGGGTTATAGTACTCCTGTAAGTAGTCAAATGGTTGTTGCAGTTGATTTGCGCACTGGTAAAACACTCTGGGAACGAAACTATGACTTGGGTAACGGTAGAATTTCACGCGGGCAAATATTGACATTCATCAATGAAAACAATCGTGGTACATTTTCATATCTTTGGATAGGCAGTTCAGGTACAATGTATGCAATTAATCCAGTAACTGGCAATCTCGTATACAACATGACTGACGTGCCCAGTGGTGATTTCTATATTGGACCAAATGGTGAAATGCTAAAATATTCAGTAGTTAACGCAGGAACAAATACAAATCCAAATTATGTTTTACGTCAATGGAACTCTACAGCAGTCGTTATGAACAATCCTAGCTTATCAAGTACGAGTGATGCTTGGGGATCAAATGTGCAAACAGCGAACACTACTGCTAATCCACGTTCTGGTGCTTCACAATACAATGCTACCCGATATGGTTATGACCTTAATATCACTTTACCAACAGGTGTGACAACTGCAGACCGTGTAATTTTTGCAATTCCATGTGATCGCGTTATCCTTGCAACTACCGCTTCAGCAACTGATGGTATATATCTCACAGGAATAAGCCTTGATGAAGAGAATAAAGGCTATCCATTGTTTACTAGAAGGCAATTCTCAGCACCAGATGACTGGAAAGATTTAACTATAACCAGTATCGGACAAGCAGGTTGGGCAGCTTTTAGTGCAGATGACTATGTAGGTATTTACTGGACAAAAGAAAACAGAGTTAATTATGCATTTAGCTTAGAAACAGGTAAAAATATTTGGCAATCAGAACCACAAATATATGCAGACGCATGGAGTGATACAGTTACTTCTTATGGGCCAGAAAAAGTCTTTGCTTATGGTAAACTCTATGAGGCAAGTGTTGGCGGTATTGTGTATTGTTATGATGCTATTACTGGTGAGTTACTTTGGACATATGAAGCAAAAGACAAGTTTAACGAATCTTATCACACTGAAAACTGGTGGATAATTCCAGTAGCTATATCAGATGGTAAAATCTACTTTGGTCACTTAGTACACTCTGCTCAACAACCACTTGCAAGAGGCGCACCGTTTTTCGCACTTGATTGTGAGACTCATGAACTTGTCTGGGAGATTGATGGTGCATTCCGTCAGACTCGTTGGGGTGGACGCGCAGTTATGGGTGACAGCGTCATTGCAACAATGGATCTCTATGATCAACAGATCTATGCAATCGGTAAAGGACCAAGCGAAACAACAGTTACTAGCTCTAATCCTGCAACAATAGCCGGCAATACCATATTGATCAGCGGAACTGTCATGGATATTTCACCAGGTACAGCAAGCGATAACGCTCAATTCCGATTTCCAAAGGGTGTTCCAGCAGTATCTGATGAAAGTCAAAGCGAATGGATGTTACATGTCTACAAAAAGTTTAAGATGCCAGAGGAAGTTACAGGTGTTGAGGTACAAGTTTTTGCTGTGCAAGGTGATCAAAACATAGACATAGGTACTGCAACAAGCACAAGCAGTGGTACGTTTGCAATAGCGTGGACACCTCCAGCAGATGCTACAGGTGTTTGGGACGTATATGCATACTTTGGCGGTTCAGCAAGCTATTTCGGCTCATGGTCACAAACAGCAATGACAATATCAGCAGCACCAACACCAGACGAACCAGCACCAGAAACAACACCAACATACGTATGGTACCTAGTTGTTATAGGTATTATAGCAATCATTGCAGTCATCGCAAACATATTCGTATCTCTCAGAAAAAAATAACAACATAAACAAATCAAACAAAAAACATACCCTTTTTTCTTTTTTTATAAAATAATGTAATCATTAAATGTTTAATAGATTTCAATGCTAAATAAATTTACAGTTTAACAAACATGTAGTGTCAATAATTTTTTGTTAATGTCGTTGTAAACTACTCAAATAATGTTATAACAAATTGATTTTTAATTTGAAAACTAAATATTGATTTTTTTTTTTGCTTTGTATAAAAAATGTATTATGTTGTGGTGAATATTAGAAATTAATATATAAAAAATGAGGTAAATTTATTAAGATAAATGTGGTAACTATTTAGTATAATGGAGAAAAATAAAATGAAAAAATTTAAAAATATTTCTACACTATTTGCAATACTAATGGTGGTAACATTTGCTATATCATTGATTGCATTGCCAAACGCAAACGCGCAAACAACAGCAACATCAAAAATTTCTACTTATCCGTTCGTTGATGCACTTCCAGATCCTGCAGGTGTCGGACAACCAGTCCTAATAAATTGGGGTCTACTAAACTTCCTGAGTGACTATAAAGATGGCTGGAATGTAACGTTGCAGATTACTTATCCTGATGGTACAGTTAAAAACACTACAGCGAAAACGTGGTCTACTGGTACAGTTGGTCGAAAAATGTCATTCATGGAACCAGGGAATTACACGTTACAAACGTTTTTTGACGGTGAAACGTACAATCGTGCTAATTATCAACCAAGTGAAAGTGAACCTATTAATTTAGAGATTATAGAGGGTTATTGGAAAGAGGATCACCCTGGGCATAATCTTCCTGTGGAGTATTGGACTCGTCCAGTTGATACGCAACTGCGCGAATGGTATACTTTGATGGGCAGTTGGTTAGCTCCTACTGTAATTTCAAGAGGGAATGCCTTGCTTGCCCCATATAATGATGCACCTGAAAGTGCACACATTCTGTGGAGTATGCCACTTGGCGACACTCCAGCTGGTTTATCTGGTGGGGAAACTGGGCCAATTGGTTTCGCAAACGGTGACGCATATGAAGGCAAATTTGCAGATTCTATTATTATCGCAGGTGTTCTATATTATAACAGGTATGTTAGCAGTGGACCAACGCAAGTAATTTGTGCAGTTGACTTACACACAGGTAAAACAGTTTGGGAGAAAAATTTCGCTGCAGAAAGGTTGCCTGGTCGAATTGGTATTGGCCAAATATTTAACGTCATAACTGAAAACAATCGCGGCTCATGGGCATACTTGTGGCTTGTTAGCGGAACGACTATGTATGGAATTAACCCTACAGATGGTAATCTTATATTAAACTTTACTAGTGTTCCTAGTGGTACTATCTACTTTGGTCCATCTGGTGAAATGTTGAAGTACTCTATTACGGGTAATGCAACAGCAGGTTATCGTTTGTTACAATGGAATTCTACATATGTTGTTATTAGAGGTAAAGAAGGTTCACAAAGTGAAGCTTGGGGTAGCCAAGTTCAAGGAAGAACTTACAACGCAGCATACTATGATATAAATGTCTCTGTAGCAGGTCTTTCAAGTAGTCCAGGATCAATCATTGCGGCGTTTCCAGGTGATCGTGTTTGCTATTCAACTAGTGCAAGTTTAAATGGTTTCACTCTTACAGGAATTAATCTAAACCCAGATGAAAGTGTAGGTTCTATAATGTTTAATAGACCGTGGACTGCCCCTACTGAATGGAGGGACGGAAACATAACTATAGGCGGTATTGGACAGGCAGGCTGGTGTGCAGCTGGTAATGATCCATATATAGCTGCTTTCTGGACAAAAGAGAACAGGGTTAACTATGTTTTCAGTTTAGACACAGGTAAATTCCTATTTGAAACAGAGCCTCAAAACTTTGCAGACGGATGGAGTGATACAGTTACTAGTTTTGGTCCAGAAAGAATAGTAGCTCTGGGTAAACTGTACTGTGCAAGTGTTAGCGGTATAGTGTATTGTTACAATGGTACGACTGGTGAGATAGTTTGGACATATGAAGCAAAGGATATATACACGGAATCATACCATAGAGAAAATTGGTGGTTAGTACCAGTGGCTTTATCGGATGGCAAACTCTACTTAGGTCACATGACGCATTCTAGTCAAGTGCCCATCAAACGAGGTGCTCCGTTCTTTGCACTTGATGCCGAGACTGGTCTTGTTGTTTGGGAGATTGATGGTGCGTTTCGTCAGACCCGTTGGGGTGGCCGCGCGATTATGGGTGATAGCATTATTGCAACAATGGATACATATGATCAACAGATATATGCAATCGGTAAAGGTCCAAGTTCTATGACCGTTACAGCACCAAATGTTGCTATATCAGAAGGTACAACAGCGTTAATCAGCGGAACTGTTATGGATATTTCGCCAGGTACACAAAGCGATAAAATGCAACTACGATTTGCCAATGGTGTTCCAGCAGTATCTGAAGAAAGTCAAAGTGACTGGATGCTTTATGTTTATAAAAGCTTTGATAAACCAATGGATGCAAAAGGTGTTGAAGTAACAGTATTTGCACAACAAGAAGGTCACGAACGAGAGACAATCGGTACTACAACAAGTGATGCAAACGGCAGATTTTCAATAACGTGGGAACCAACAGGTGTTGGCACATGGGATATCTATGCATACTTTGGCGGTTCAGCAAGTTACTTTGGTTCATATGACAAAACAGAACTTGCAGTAACGGCAGCACCAGCAGCAGCACCAGATCCAGAGCCATTGCCACCATATGAGTGGTATGTTATTGGTATGGGTCTTGCAATTATTGCAGTAGTTATCGTTATTGGTTTGTTGATTCTTCTTAAAAAGAAGTAAGTGTGCGAACTGTAACAAAAATAAACCCTTTTTCCTTTTTTTATTTATAGTTTAACAAATTTTTTGATTGATTATTTGTTTTTGTGTTATTTGTGTAGGTTTATTATTTTTTGGTAAATTAATTGGTTTGTTGGGTGTGGTAATTGTTAGGTCTTGAGTTTTGTGAGGCAAATGGTTTAATACTTGCATGATGTTACCTGTGCAGTGTTGTGTATGTGGGCCGGTCGTCTAGTCTGGTTAGGACATCTGCTTGACGTGCAGAAGGTCGCTGGTTCGAATCCGGTTCGGCCCACCATTTAATGTTTTATTGTTGGTTTATGATTGAGATTTTTATTTGTTGTATTTGTTCGTTTTGTCGTAGATTGTCGATGAATTTTTTTATTAGGTTGCTTTGTCCTCTTAGGATTATTACTTCTAGGCAGTATCCTTGGTGTATGTGGGTGTGTAGGAAGGTTGTGACTAGTCCGCTGTGGAGGTGTTGTGTTTTGAGTAGTTGTTGTCTGTTTGCGTTTTCTTTGTAGATGAGTGTGGCTGTGGCTGTGGTTTCGCCGTTTATTTCTTCGATGGTTGGGTCTTCGGTTAGGTAGTGTCTTAGGGCTTGGCGGGTTAGTTCTGATCGGCTTGCGTAGCCTTTTTCTTTTATGGTTTGGTCGATTTGGGTGATTATTTTTTCGGGGAGGGATAGGCTGATTATTGGCATAATGATCTGTTTTATTAATATGTTGTTGTGTTGTTAATAAATTTTAATGTTTTTTTAGTTTAAACTCGGAATTATTATTAATGATTTAAATAACTTTAATAATGTCTATGGTGTTGATTACGTTTGGTGAAAAGTAAGTGAATCAGAAACAAAAAATTTTTCTCGCAAGTACAATTCTAATTGTTATTGTGTCATTTGTTATTATCACTTGTAATGCAGTAAGTCCGCATGTGTCAAATAAATTAAAAATTGTTACCACTTTTTACCCTTTAACTTATTTAACTCAGCAAATTGGTGGTGATTATGTGGAAATAACTCAGCTTATGCCTGATAATGTTGATGTTCATAGTTGGGAGCCTTCTGTTTCACATATATTGGCTGCTGATGATGCAAATATTATTTTTTATAATGGTGCTGGTGTAGATCATTGGGTGGAAGAGGATATTGTAGCTTTGTTATCTGTGGATGATAATCGGGTTGTTGTTGAAACCACGTTTAATTTAACGCTTATTGGAAATGTTGAAGAATATGGTCATGGTGTTAATGATGTGCATGAACATGGTTTATATGATCCGCATACTTGGGTAAGTCCTTATATGGCTAGGATGCAAGCGGAAATTATTTATGATGCTTTAGTCGCGTTTGATTTTGAGCATGAAAATTATTATGCTCAAAGGTGGAATAGTTTAAAGCAGCAACTTGAGCAATTAGATGGTATGTATCTAAGTGAGCTTTCTAATGTGGTGTATAATTCTGTTTTTGTTTCTCATGAAGCTTATGGTTACTTGGCGGATCGTTATGGGTTTGAGCAACATGGTGTAATTGGTATTTCAGCGGATCAACAACCAAGTGTAACAACAATAAATAATATGATTAAAGATATGCAAAAGCATCAAGTGTCTACTATTTATTTTGATCCTGTGTATTCAAATGAATATGTTCAAACTATAAAGAATGAAATTCAAAAGCAAACAGGTCAAACTGTTATTGTATTAAAATTGTATTTAATGACGGGATCTGTGGATGGTTTAGATTATTTAGAACAAATGCAAATAAATCTTGTTAATTTAAAAATAGGATTAGAAGTAAATTAATAACTTGTTAAAATTTAATGATTAAAAGGTAGAAAAATGGTTATGCAGCAACAAAATATTCCGGTTTTGGAAGTAAAAAATCTTGGTGTATATCGCAATAATGTAGCTGTGATTGAAAATGCGACTTTTACAATTAACAAAGGCGATTATGTGGGTATAGTTGGGCCAAATGGTGGAGGGAAAACAACACTTCTACGGGTTATTTTAAATTTTTTACCTTATGTGCAAGGTTCTATACAGTTGTTTGGTGTAGATGTAGCTAAATTTTTGTCTTGGCAAAAAATAGCGTATATTTCTCAGCAGGCAACTAATTTTGAAGATCAATTTCCTTTAACAGTTAGAGAACTTGTTTCATTAGGTTGTATAAGGCAGGGGCGTTTGGGTAGAAATTTTTCTTTTGATGATTGGAAGTTGGTTGATGAAAATATTGAATTTATGGGTTTAAGTGATGTTGCCAATAGGCGTATAGGGCAATTGTCTGGTGGGCAGAAGCAGCGTATGTTTGTTGCAAAAGCGTTAACCCATAAGCCTGAGTTGATTTTACTTGATGAGCCTATTGTTGGTGTTGATTCGGATGCTCAAGAAAAATTTTACAAAAAACTTAGTGATTTAAATATTAAATGTCAGACGACTATTTTAATTGTAACTCATGATTTGGCTTCAGTTTTTTGTCGTATGTCTAAGATATTATGTGTTAATAAAAATGTGGAGCTTGCTGGTATTACTCAGGATTTGGATACAGCTAAACTTCTTAAGCGGGCGTATGGTGAACATTTTCATTTTGTATTTCATAGGCATGGTTGTGAGGGAGAATTTGTTCATGACTATTGATGTTTTTAATCTTTTTGGGTATCAATTTTTTCAAAATGCTCTTATTGGTGGCGTGATTGTTGCTGTAGTGTGTGGTGTAGTTGGGTTGTTTTTAATTCTTAAAAAAGAGGCTATGATAGGTGATGGTCTTTCACATACAGCGTTTGGCGGTATAGCTATAGGTCTTCTTATAGGTATAAATCCCTTAATAACTGCATTGTTTGTTTCTATTTTAGCTGTTTTTGTTCTTTCATATATGAGGCGGAAAAAGATTGCGACGTCTGATTCTGCTATAGCAGTAATGTTGGCTTTAGGTTTTTCCACAGGTTTAATTATTATAAGTGTTGCTGGAGGCTTTAATGTTGAATTGTTTAGTTATCTTTTTGGTTCTATTTTAACTATAACTTTCTCAGATTTATTATTAGTATCAAGTTTAAGCGTGTTTGTTTTATTGTTTATTAGTTTTTTCAGACGAGAATTACTTTCAATGATTTTCGATGAAGAAGACTCAAAAATAAGAGGTATACCAACAAACTATTTAACAATAATCTTTGATTTATTAACAGCCCTTACTATTGTTTTGTCTATAAAAGTAATTGGTACAATACTTGTAGTGGCTTTACTAGTAATACCTAGTATGTGTGCCCTAAAACTAAATTTATCCTTTAAAAAAACATTATTTGCCACAATAATTTTTAGTATAGTAAGTACAATAACGGGTATAATCATTTCAGCAATAACAGACATAGCAACAGCAGGTATTATTGTATTTACTCTAGTTGCCTTTTTCTTAATAACCCTGATATACAAAAAATTAGGTGACTAATTTCTACAAACCCAACTACATTAACTAAAATAATCAAAAAATAACAACGCCTATTTGTCTTATTTGATTTAATAACAAAACAAAAACAGTTAATTAGACAAAAAAATGTTTTTTAAATGATTCGTAAACAAAATCATTTTTTTCTTTCAGCAATTATTGCTCTACATTTATCTGCATACTGACAATATGAAAGACAAGCAGCATTTTCGTCTGGACGATTCCATTCTGCACCACAATTTGTACAATTTGTTTTATCTTCATCACTCCACACCTCAAGTTCAATACCACAAACATGACAATTAGTATACGAAGGCTTCGGTTGCAAAAAATCACGCAAACCTGGACACGTTTCAGGATTCTTCTGCAACTTGTTCCCTAAATCTTTATCACTTAAACTCAACACACTGACCCCCAATTTTTACCTCAAACACTTTAACTAACACAGATTTACCACAAATATCTAACGCCTTAGTTACCACCCACTTCAAACCCACACAACAAGGCACTTCCATATGCATTACACTAATGCTGACAATATTATTTAACTTTAAAATTTCTGCCAATTTTGTCGCATAAGCCATAGCGTCATTAAATTTTGGACACCCAATAATCACTTTTTTTCCGAAAGTTAACCTGTGAAAATCCTCAAGAACCACAGGTACACAATCGGCAACAAATAAAATCTCTGAATTCTCAAAAAACTGTGCTTTAGGTGATACAAGATCTAACTTTACAGGCCATTGAACCTCCAACAAATTTTTATCTGAGTCTGAAACATTTTTTTGATTGGTTATGTGTTTGTGAACTTTTTCATGATCAAACGCTTCAGCCTCCCGCTCTATAATGGTAATTGCACCCATGGGGCAGTATCCTAAACAAGCACCTAAACCATCACAATAAATATCTTTAACAATTTTTGCTTTTCCATTAACAATCTGTAAAGCCTGTTCAACACAATTTGGAACGCACTGTCCACAACCATTACATAATTTTTCATCTATATGCACAATTTTTCTTTTCATTCCATTTTTTCCTCATGAATGCAAATAAGGGGTCTGTCCGTCATAAGCTCGTCATCTTTTGCAATCAGACTGGGACGGCGACATCATTCCCCATTTAATGTAATGTATCTCCTTTAGATAAAGAAGTTGGTAAAAAACTGGAAAACTAATTTATTTATCACTACATTGAAATTAATATTCAAAAATATTCAATTGTTACCATTTTACTAATACACAATTTATTTTATTGCCATTATATTAAAAACAATTAACAAATAATTTAAACAATCCAACATCAAAAAACATGCTAATTTCAAAAAACATAACAATTACATTAACAACAAAACGTTCAAATAATTTCTGAACTAACAATTTCTTACCACACACTCCTCAAAAAACAATAGTCCCATTTATAGAGACAGTAACACTTTTCTCCACAATATTAACAACCAACATGAAATATTTTGAAAATCTATTTCAAAAACACAAAAATTTACACACATTTGAAACATCAAAAAATTACACATACAATATATACCATACACGATCAAACCACACACCAACAACATTACCACATTCACCAACTAAAAACTCAAGACTTTCAAGCCAATTTAACATCATCACAAAACTTTATAGATTACCTAAAAAACATCGCTTAGAAGAATGCCTTATAATTTAAAATATAAACATGAAAATTCCAGCCAACAATCACACATAGAACAATAAACATTAAACAAAAACTCTGAAAAACTCTAAAATACCATTAACACCAAACTAATTTGACTATCTAAAAAAAATTAAAAAAGGAAAAGGGGTGAGAGTTTAGATTTTTTTCTTGTCTAAAACTTCTCTAAAGTTTTTACCACAGCATTCATACAAACCGATGGTTAACTGGGTACGTTTTCCTTGTTTGTCAGGTTTCCCTGCCATTGTCCAAGTTTTCTTTGCAGTTTTTACTTCTTTTCCACAAACGGGACATTTTGCCATTATGATTCCTCTATTGTATGTTATCGTACGTTTCTATTTAAAATACTTTCGTTTCACGAACCGAAAAAAACTGAAATAAGCTTAAAATGAGGTTATTTTAACTAAAATTTTTGTAAAAAATATGTTGATACCACAATTTTTTGCTTAAAAAATCTGTCGGGCAGCAGTTAAGTAAACATTAAAAACGTGCTCTGTAAAGAGAACTAGGCAGACTTTTTCTATTTTTACTTCTTGCTCTAAAAAATTTTTGAAAGTTTTAAGAGACACCTTACTAGCTTCATTTACTGGGTAACCAAAGGCACCAGTGCTAATTGAGGGAAAAGCAATTGTTCTAAGTTCATTTTGCACTGCAAGTTTTAGCGAGTTTCGATAAGCACATTTTAAAAGTTCTTCCTCTCCTTGAAACCCTCCATGCCAAATGGGGCCAACTGTGTGAATAACATATTTAGCCTTCAAATTACCCCCAGAGGTTATTACAGCATATCCCGTTGGTAATCCATCAGGCCAAACAGTAGACCGTATTTTTTTGCATTCTTCTAAAATTTTAAGCCCTCCTTTACTGTGAATTGCTCCATCTACACCTAAACCTCCTAAAAGTGTAGAATTCGCTGCATTAACAACGACATCTGTTTCCATATTAGTTATGTCGCCAACAAGTAACTGTAACACTGTAGAACCAATTTTAAACTCAAACATTTTGATACAATCAACATTTAACTAACAAGTTTTTATCTTTTCCTAAAATATTTATTATTTCACATGTTTTTGACTTAACACTATAGAATAATTATTCTGTTTTTATTACATTACATATGTGTGTTTATTTTTTTATTTTCAATATGGTTAATATTTGATGGATTTTTCATGTTTTTATAATAGTCCAACTTTATTATCAAATTGGTCCACAAATTTGCCAAAATTGTCTTTAGTGTATATTGATTGGTATTATTGTGCAAATGGCAAGTATCTTTGTATGATTTGGGTGATTCTTCACATAAAGTTCTTGCAGTTGACAAGTTTGACGCGTAAGACAACTAAAAATGCACTTATAGTGTTAAAGAAAATCTGTTAGAAATGTAGTATTTTGTGGCGTTCGTATAGAATAGAAAGTTTGGTGCCTTACCCAAATAGGGCGAGATCCCACACCCCTTCTCAGAACCGCACGGACCAGTTTCCAGGTATGCTAGCTCGCCAACCAACCCCTAAAACAAACCTAAAAAATTTCTGTTTTAGCATTGATAGCCTTGTTTGGGTTGTTTGCATTACACGTATATCCTCGCAAGTTATCAATAGAGTTGCCTGTCACCCTCCGTCACGTAGTGGTTTTTCTCCCCCTCAAACTGCTATGGTGACTGTGAGACCAGCTGAAAACAACTACTACTACTGCTACGGCGTTTGTTGTTGTTTTGGTTTGCATCATTTTTTGTTTCTCCTTACTGTTTTTGTTATTTTTTGTTTTGTTTTCAGGTTGGTTTTCTCCGTTTAGCTGTGTTGACACATATTGGTGTGGTTTAGGCTTCCACTGGCTCTTTTGCGTGCTTCGTGCACGTTGGAACCACCAGATGATTACAACTATCAACCACATTGGTGGTTGTAGGGTTGTTCGTGCGCGCGACAATTCAGTCTTTGATCCTGTGGGATCCCGCGCACCCCAAGCCTTAGGGCTAAGAGTTAAGTTCACGACAATCGCACGAAAAAATATCCACAACCAAACACCAACCGATAAACCCAAAAAACACAAACTAAAGAGACAAAACCTGCTCCAAATACTCACCAGG
>WRNB01000063.1 GCA_009776805.1 Candidatus Bathycorpusculum grumuli
GGTACTGGTAAGACCACTGCATTACTGGACTTTTGGCAAACATTACTAGAAAATAAATGTGCACTACCTCTTTACGTACCGCTAAATGAATACACAGCCGAATCAAACTTTATCCAAGAATACATTAAAACCAACTATGAACAAATCGATATAGACACTCTAAAGTATAACTTTGTGCTGCTGCTTGATGGCTTTAACGAAATGCCCCACAAAAACCCTTTGCCCTTAATGCAAGAGATTGCCAACTGGTTAAACAAAAAATCAAGCAACATAAATGTTATCATCACCTCACGAGATGAATTTACTACAGATTATCTCATTAAGTTCCAACAGTATGACGTACAACCACTTGACATAAATGTAGTAAAAAACTATCTTGACAGTGACAGTTCTACTGTTAACGAATTGTACTCGCCAATGATGTTAGATCTGTACAAGAATACAGATAAACAGAAAAAACAAGCCAAAAAGAAAAGGGTACCAATTAATTTTAAAGACGGTTTGAAGCGTGGAGAAATACTGTATAATTATTTGCTTGGACAAATTGTTAACTGTGTAATACAAGGGCAAATAGATCAAATCGTTCCAGTATGGTACACATTATTTGAAGTAGCACCCTATATTGCATATGACATGGAAGCTTCCAACATATATTACATCAAAAAAGCAATACTTGAACAAAAAATCTCAACGTTTTGTAAACAATTTCCAGTTGAAAATCAAATAAAAAAATGTTCTGAATGGCTTCAAAATTTAATCAAAAATAAAAAGCGTTATCAACTGAAGGTTAGTGACGATGAAGTTCAAAAAATTTTGTTGGTAGATAACAAGTATCTGTTCAGGAAAGATGAAAACGAGCAGTATATTTTTCGGCATCAACATTTTAGGGATTTTCTATCTGCTCTTCATATTGCTAACGTTATTCGAAATAGCCTTATTAACGATGTCAATTTGTCGCTCGAAGGTTCTAATGATCATGATTTGATGGATTGGCCTGTATCGGACACTGAATACATTTATTTGTCGCCAGAAGTTTACAATCGAAAATGGCCTGATCATATCTGTGAAATGCTGGGTGATTATTATGGTGACTATAAGCACCGCACTAAATATGATAAACAGTATCGCACTGAATTACACGATCTACTTGATCGCTTACGGGGACTACAACGTGTAGAAAGTAGTTATGCTGTTAGAAACATCATAAACACATGGCGCAAGGCTCGAGACAACAGAATTATTGATGAAAACCTTGCTTTATTAGATTTGAGTCAAACATCACTGAATGGCGTTATTTTAGCAGATAAACAGTTTTTTACCAAATTTGATGGAAGTATTATTTCGGAGAGTACTCTGTTGTCAAATGGACATTTTGGTGCGGTTAGGAGTGCGGTGTATAGTGCTGATGGCAGTCGTATTCTTTCTGCTTCTTATGACTGTACTGTTAAGGAGTGGGATAGAGAAACGGAAAATTGCATACACACCTTTACAGGCCACACCCAGAGAGTTAGGAGTGCGGTGTATAGTAGGGACGGTAAACGTATTCTTTCTGCTTCTTATGACTGTACTGTTAAGGAGTGGGATAGAGAAACGGAAAATTGCATACACACCTTTACAGGCCACACTGATATAGTGCAAGATGTTGTGTATAGTGCTGATGGCAGTCGTATTCTTTCTGCTTCTTATGACGGTACTGTTAAGGAGTGGGATAGAGAAACGGAAATCTGCATACACACCTTTAAGATCGATTCGGCCAGTGATAGAGTAAATAGCGTGAGGTACAGTCTGGATGGTACTTGTATACTCGCAACAAATAGGAAGGGTACTATTGAGGAGTGGTTGATAAAAAATGTAACGCTTCGCCACACATATGCTGTTAATGGTCATAAACAAAATACGTGCAGTGCGGTGTATAGTAGGGACGGTAAACGTATTCTTTCTGCTTCTTATGACGGTACTGTTAAGGAGTGGGATAGAGAAACGGAAAATTGCATACACACATACCCAGACCAGATGGATAGTGGTGAGTGGAGTGCTGAGGTTAGGAGTGCTGTGTATGGTGGTAAAAATGATGAATACATACTCTCCGCATCTCATGATGGTACTGTTAAAGAGTGGAACAGAACAACTGAGAAATGTGTATGCACATTTAAAGGTCATGACCATTGGGTTAGGAGTGCGGTATATAGTGATGATTGGAAGTATGTACTTTCAGCATCTGAGGATGGCACTATTAAGGAATGGGACAGAGAAACCCAGATCTGCTTGCGCACTTTTAAAGGATCCCCTAATTGGGTTCGTAATGTGGTGCTTAGTGATGATGGCTGCAGGGTACTTACAGCATTTGATCGAAATATTGTAGAGTGGGATAAGAAAAAAGGGGTATATTTACAGATATTTAGTGGACATTCGGATTTCGTTAGGAGTGCTGTGTATGGTGGTAAAAATGATGAATACATACTCTCCGCATCTCATGATGGTACTGTTAAAGAGTGGAACAGAACAACTGGAGAGCCCACAGATATAATTAATGTCTACCCTGATAGGGTGAATATTGCGGTGTATAATAAAGATAGGACCCGAATTCTATTTGCATTATGTAATGGGACTATTAAGGAGTATGATATACAAACTAAAGAAATTTTACACACATTTACAGGTCATAACAAGGAAGTGTGTAGTATGATGTATAGCAAAAATGAGTTGTATATACTTTCAGCATCCGAGGACGGTACGGTTAGGGAGTGGAACAGAGAAACAGCAATTGAATCGTTACAATATACACATGGTAGTAGTGTGTATAGCGTGAGGTATAGCTATGACACATTTTATATACTCTCAGCAGCTAACGATCACACTATTAAAGAATATAATAAGAAAAATTGCACGTCAAAAGTCTTTGGAGATTCTGCTTGTCAGGAAAAGCACGACAGCAGAGTGTATAGTGTGGTGTATAGCAAGGATGATAAGTATATTCTTTCTGCTTCTTATGACGGTACTGTTAAGGAGTGGGATAGAGAAACTGGAAATTGTATACACACATTTGAGGGTCTGAATAATGGGGTCAGGACTGCTACGTATAGTAGTGATAAATGTATATGCGCAATATCTAACAACGGAGTTATTATGGAGTGGAATCGCGAAAATACTAAGTCACCTTTATGTAAAAAACAACTGTTCGGTTTATTTATCAAAAATTGTAGTTTCAAGGGTTGTAGTTTTGTATCTGAGGAGATTAATCGGTTAGTACAATTATACAGTGGTAACGTACAAAATGCTTTTTTAAGATCCATCGTGGCAAAAAAACTACGAGGCAAGCCACGCGAAATCCATATAGCTTTAGATACTGATGATGGGAAACCAAAAAATTTGATACTCACGGGATCAAATGGTTGTGGTAAAACAAGTATGTTAATTGAGCTTAAACAAGCTGTGGAAGATATCATTGCTGGTAAGGTGAACAATGAGTTTGTGGCGAATTTTTCAGATAGTGACTCTGAAGTAATACAAGTGTTGCGACTTGAACACAAAATGCGTTATTATAAATGTGTTTTCATTTCAGCAGTACACAATAACCATTGGTCTTCTATGGGAGATGATATATCTTTAGATTTTTGGGAGAAACTAAAGGATATACAAGTGAATATTTACAGGTGTACTAGTAACAATTCTATAGAACGAAAATTCTGGATAGAATTATTGAAAAAAATTGAAAACATCTTACAAGGTTTATTCGTTAATAAGACTATAAAATTGAACTATGATACGAAAAACAACGATTTTCGTATGTATTATACGTTTGGTAACTCTTCTGAAAATGTCGGTATGTTGCAACGGCACCAGTTGCCAGATGGCTACTCTGCTGTTTTGAATATTTTCTGGGCAATTGTGAAACCTTGGAAAGATATGACGATTCCTTTTAAGCGTATACGCGGATTGGTTATCATTGATGAATTGGAAGCTCATCTTCATGTTCAGATGCAAAAGGACATTTTGCCCTATTTAATGAAGCTGTTTCCTGAAGTGCAGTTTATAGTAGCAACGCACTCACCATACATATTGAACTCAGCGGAAAACGTGGTCATATATGACATGGAAAAAGAGGAGATAATTAAAAAAAGTGATGAGTTGTATGAGTTATCAGGTCTTAGTATTGACGAGATCACTAAAACGCTTTTAGGTTGTGATAAGTATTCCAAGGCGGTACGCACCCTGTTGAAGAAGTATGATAAAGACTGTGATAACAAATATGTGAAGGGCGCGTACGAAACATATGACAAATTAGATTCGATTTTGTCGGACACGAATCCGCTAAAATGGGCGTTACGCAAAAGACGGAAGTGGCTTAAAGGTGCTGATTATGAGGAAGTTAAATAGACCAGCTGAACCTACCGCCCTTACGGCATATAATGCACATTCATCTAAGAGTTTGTCCGTTAAAAAAACAAGAAATGATATTAGAAAGAAGCTTGGAGAAATGTCATTTAACAAATGTGCTTACTGCGAAAATGTATGCACTACTATTGAAATTGAGCATTATAGGTGTCAAAAAAATTGTCCAGATAAGGTGTGGTTGTGGACTAATTTATTACCTAGTTGCCATGATTGTAACACTAAAAAAGGCGGTGGTGTTACAAATTCACATGAATGTGACTTCAAGTCAACACATAAATGTAGCGTTGAGACGAAGATTATCAACCCAGCCGATGAGTTCCCACAAAAACATTTGAAGTATAACGATGGTGGTGTTTTTGGAAAGACCCCTTTAGGGCAGAATACCTGTAAATATTTAGGAATGCGTGACACATCACGTGTGGCCAACGAATATGTAGCAGCGAAAAAGACTGTGAATTCAACATTTGCAAGTGTTTTTACAATGTTTAAGGTATATCATGAGTCGTGTTCCAATAATATGTTGGAACCACTTCTAAGAAGGGAAGTGAATAAATTTATTGATGGGTTGATTATGTATACGTGCAATCATGCTCCGTATAGTGCAATATATGCCTCCGAAATTTTTCGGCACACAAAGTATCCTAAGTTAGTGGATGAATGCGAGCGTTTTGATCAGTTGTATAAAAAAAGACTGTTGAATAAAATAAGTCAGCTTGATACCCAAGTGAAAAATGCTGCACTTAATTTATCCGATTCGGAAATTAACGACTTCGTTAAGATTGTTGATAAATGTTGGGTTGAGACTGATTCTACTTGTAAGTATAAGAAGGGCTGTCACTTAAGACAACATTAGTATCTTACTGGTAAAATTTTTTACAAAGTGCGTATAATTTTTGTTCGTTTTGGTTTCGACTCAGCCGAGTTGGGGGATTTAGAAATTAATACGTTGAGCACGAATTGGTTCTTCACCAAATGGGAGTGAGTTTGAAGAGTTTCTTTGGGAACAGTTAGTTGTATGGAGTATTAAGGAAAAACTAAGCAAGTTTAGGACAAATTTAAGAAATGAAAGAAAAAGGTTAACCTGAAATACCGAAAGGTCATACGGATTCTATCAATTATTTTGTTGGTACACTATTGTTTCTTGCTTCTACTTCAAGTCGCATCATATTTACTTGTATAACGTCCTGCTTATTTAGGTGTTGTTTTAACATATGGAGGTCAACGCATTGCTTGACAAATGTGTCTCGCAATTCACTTGGGACACGTTCAGTATATGGTAGACAAACCGTACGCACAAACCCTGCAAGCCCCTCAGCATTAGAAAATTTCATAACTTTAGGCAAAAGCTCCACACGCAGAGGCGTTAACATTGCTTCATTTAACAGTGCCCGATATTCTTCAACACCTAAATATGCATAAGGAAAACTAAAATCACTAAAGTAACCTTTCCACTTCGGCAAAGCCCGTAGTTCATCAAGACAACTAATCACTGATTCCATGTTGCCTCTGCCACCCATCTGAAAAAGCAAACGACCCTGAGACTTTAAACACTGAGCAACACCCTTAAGTACCATAACTTGATCCAAAACCCAATGCAGAGCAGCATTGGAAAAGACTACGTCAAACTTTTCTTGAAAACGGATATTTCGAGCATCCATCACTTCAAAACTAAGATTCGCATATTTCGATGATGAACTATTATTTTTTGCTAATTTAACCATTTGTTCTGAACTATCAATACCCACTACTTTACCATTAGGCAGTAAATTAGCAAGTTCACAAGTTATTTTACCAACACCACAACCCACATCAAGCAACACCTCATCACCTTTGAACTTAAATTTAGACACAAGCTCTTTTGCCCATTGATATTGATGCTGAGAATTATTGGAGTAGTCCGCTGCATCCCAAATATATCCATCATGTACCATTATGAATCCAACGATCCAACATATGCATACCCCGTGAAAAAAACCTTACTCAACATAAAAACAATAGGCAACCTCCGAAAACGTTACTCTCATGAAAATCTGCCATTGATACCTTATGACAACACATTATATATCTGAAACCAACAACACAACACAACAAAACCAACACTATTTAACTTTCCCAAAAACCACCAAACACCACCAAACAAACCTCATAAAACAAACTCCCATTAAAGTACAACAAAAAAGCTAATAAAACAAATTTTCATTGAAGCGTGCTATGTAAAAACCTTTTGCTCTGATTAACTTCCTTTGCTTTTGGAGTGTGTTGGAAGAAAACACCGATTTACATATGGACCTGTAAACCTCATCAAAAAACCAAAAAAATTTCAACAACATAGTGTAACATCGATTTACGAGAAACAAACAAAAACAGTTTGTCAAAACCAGAAATTGGTTTTTCCCAATAGTAGTGGTTTTTTATTGGTGGAGAGTAATATTTAATTTGATGCTTGAAACTTAAAATGAATAAAAATATTCACATGGTGGTTTTAGGTTAATGGATTTAGTTGATGGTAAGAGTTTGTATGATGTTTTAGGAGTAAGTAGGGGTGCTACGGGTGAGGAGATTAAGGATGCGTATCGTGAACTCATAAAGTTTTTTGCTCCTGATGTGAATATGGGTGAGCCTGAACGGGTTAAGCGACAGTGTGAGGAGAAGGCTAAGGAGCTTAATTTTGCGTATGAAGTTTTAAGTGATGTTGATAAGAGAAAGGCTTATGATGCAAAGCTTGACGCATTAAAGAATCGTAAGAAAATAACTTGTCAGCATTATTGTTATTGTAACAAGTTTGAATATATTGTCTAGTTTTAGTTTTCTTGACAACATTTTTTTATTTTAGCTGGTAGAGGTGTTTTCTATAAAAAAATGTGCGGATTTTGGTGTTTTTTTATTGTGTTTCAATGAAAGTTTGCTTTATGATATTTGTTTATGATTAAACATGTATCTTTTACACTATTTTTAATTGGTGTGGGGTTTAAAGTGTTTGATAATTTGTTAGGGTTTGTTTTCAGGTTTAAAATCTGTAATTTTTGTCATGTGTTAAGACATGTTTCCGCTAAAAAGTTGAATGCATGTGCATGTTTCGTTTTGTTTTGTGTTTAGAAGTCGGGTGGTATTCCGTTTTCTTTTATGTATTGTTCGCGGGTTAAGTATTGGTTTTTAACGTCAGGGTTGTGTGTACATTGACAGCATACAGTTAAATGGTCAAAGTCAAAGTCACGGTTTGGTAGAAAACAACAATCTGATGGACAAGTATATTCTATTTGAGTGTCTGTCATAGTTTAGTCTTCCACTTGTTTTTACCTGTACAATTCATTTGGCTGCAGTATTGTGTTTTGTCTGGGTTGGGGTGTAGGTGTTGGCAGGTTTTACAGGTTTTATTCATGTTAAGGATCCTTCGGTTTCTTTGAGATTTTCATAGTCTCGACAACGTAAGTTATCTTTGTTGTGCATATAGATTTCGGGGGCTACATATTCACAATATGTGGGGTCTGTTTTGTCGTGGTGTGTGCAGGTTTTCATGTGGCAAATGAAGGTTATTTTCATGGTTGTTCCTCTGTTAATTGTTTTTAGGGTGTTTTTATGTTTTTGCACACCCTTAAAACAAAACAGTTGTTTATAATTTGTAAAAAGTTTCTTTGATAAAAACATGGTGTACACTATATGAAACAAAAGATAGTTCTGTGTGCATTTACAAAAACATTCTATCACACCCTTACTAAACAACAACAATATTAACAAAAAATAAACATAAAAACAAAAAAACAACATTAAACAAAAAACATAAACCATAATAACCTGCAAATAAATATTTAATTGTGGGTTTGGGCCAAAACCGGGTAATTGCACTGCAATTTGGTTCAACCCAAACCCACAATTAAACATTCATTGTGAAGAGGCTATAGTTTTATGAGTGAAAAAGTTAGATGTCCTTGGCCAGAAAATATTCCTATTTATGTTGATTATCATGATAATGAATGGGGACGGCCGGTGCATGATGATAAAAAATTGTTTGAAATGTTGGTTTTGGAGGGTATGCAGGCGGGGCTTTCATGGATTACGGTGCTTAAGAAACGTGAAGCATTTAGAGAAGCATTTGATGGCTTTGACCCCAAACTGGTGGCTCTTTATGATGAGGCTAAAGTTCAAGAGCTTATGGCAAACCAGAAAATAATAAGAAACCGCCTAAAAATTGGTGCTGCAGTGAATAATGCCAAACGATTTTTAGAAATTGTTGAAAAATATGGCAGTTTTGACAAATTCATCTGGCAATATGTAAACTATAAACCAGTTATTGGTCATTGGATAAAAATTGAGGACTTACCGCCAACTACCCAGGTTTCTGATAAGTTAAGTAAAGATTTGAAAATGTTGGGTTTCAAGTTTGTTGGCTCAACCATAATTTATGCATTTATGCAAGCTACAGGCATGGTAAACGATCACCTTACAAAATGTTTTACCTACAAAGAATTAACCGCTACAATGTAACTTGCAAAATCGCAAAACTAACAGTATAACCAAACCTATCACAATCACAACAAAAAAATCAACACTACACAAGAAAAGCAAACACTTCTACAACACACAACACACACAACAGTCAATACTGGAAAAGAGAAAACAAACAACCAAAAAAACCAAAGACAACCTCCGAAAAACCCCAATTTTGCCCCTAAACATGGCTATAGCAGTGTTTCAAACCATATTTAGAAGGCTTTCGGAGGCTACCTAGAATTTACACGATAACCAACAGCAATAATGACATCAAGATTATAAAAATCATCCGTGTTACCTCTTGAGTGCCTTCAATTTGAACGTGTGCAATTTTTGCACAAGTTAAATTCTTGTCAAGCTCTTCTTTCTCATAGATGTTGGAAAGATGCTTTGTAATAACGCTCCGCTCAGTATCAAATAATTCAGCAACAGCTTTTTGTGTTAACCATAATGTTTCGTTTTCAAATCGAACATTGACCACTGCTTTTTCCATCATATGATTGATACAACACAATTATGCCTTCATTACTGCTGCCCATCAATTATTGCCTCCAATTTCTGTAAGTCTTCGGTAATCTCATGTTCCAACGCGTTAATATTTTCTAATATTTCACATGGATGGAGATAACTCTTCTCCACGTATACAGTTTGTTCATATTTGTTTATGGAAAGACATAGTTGTTGTCAACGATTTCGCTTTTTGGAACTTGTTTGAGATTATAGAAACAGCCTATACAGGCAGTAGGCTTACTTATAAGAACCAATCCTACCATCTAAAACCCACTTTGGTTAAACCATTTGATTTTTATCGACGAGTCACAAAGCCTGACAGCTCTTGCACCTCACTTTTAAAAGATTGGGTGGTTTTAGTTTGTGGCGTAATTAAATGGAGTCAGAAATAAAATCCGAAAGATCTAATATACGTGTTTTTAAGAGGTATTAAACATGTAAGATGGAAAATTTTGTTGTAATAAACCTAATTTTGTTTCACATGTCATAAAATTTTTAAATATATGGCGTTTATTTTTATATTGACGTATTTATTATAAATGTATATTGTTTTTTAATAAATATGTAATCAAATTTTTTTTATCTGTCTGTCTGTTTTTGGGGTAATTTGGTGAAAAGTTATATACTGTGAATACATAAGGGTTTATGTGTTAGAGATGAGAGTAGGACTTGTCGGATTTGGTAAAGCGGGTAAAGCTGTTGCGACGGTATTGTTGCAAAGTGAAGAAGCGGATCTTTGTTGGGTTGTTAGGAAAACAACAAATCTTCAGCATCGTTCAGTTCCCGAATTTCTTGGAATAAAAGATGACAATCAGGGGATAATTTTTACTATAGATGAACATACCCCTGCCGAACTTTTTGATAAACATCCTGTTGACGTTATAATAGATTTTTCATCTGAGAGAGCAATATTGGCTTACGGGGAAGCGGCTGCTGAGAGAGGTATATGTATTATTACAGCAATATCAGCGTATCCTGAAAAAACAATTGATTTTCTAAAAATGCTTTCAACAAAAACGAGGCTTCTTTGGTCGCCAAACATTACTGTGGGTATTAATTTTTTGATATTGTCAGCTAAAATTCTTAAGTCAATTGCTCCCTATACAGATATTGAGTTAATTGAAGAACATTTTAAGGATAAAAAAGAGATTTCAGGGACAGCGATAAAAATTTCTCAGCACTTGGGGTTAACTGATAAAGATATTAAATCGGTTAGGGCTGGAGGTATTGTAGGGCGGCATGAAATAATTTTTGGGTTTCCACATCAAACAGTACGGTTAATTCATGAGTCTATAACGCGGGAGGCTTTTGGTAATGGTGCGTTGTTTGCGGCTAAAAGTATCGTTACTCAAAAAAATGGGTTTTATACCATGGAGGATATATTGACACCCTACTTTAATGTTCAATAGTATCATTTTTTTAGTTGTGTTTTTCAATCGGTTAACTTTCGGCCTATGTTACCGTTACATTAACAATAGTGTTATTTGGACTAATGTACCTTTCTTCTTCAATGTGTTATAAATTTTTTTTGTTGATGGTGTGTTGACAATTTATTTAGTAAATTCAAGATTCCGGTCTGTCTGATAAGTAGGTTACAGAGTTTTTGTTGTTGTAGGTGATTTTGGAAAGTTTGTGTTTTGGAAGTATTTTTGTGTTTTTGTGGTTTAAATATTTTGTACTGGTTGATTTTTATTTTTTATTTGTGGTTTTGGTTATTTTTTTGAGTGGTTTTGGGGTGTTTGGTGTTGTTTTTTATATGGCGGTTGTTTATGTATTTAAAGTCAAGCTACTATTGGTTTTATTGTTTTTTGGCGTTTTTGCAGGTTTGATGTGGTGTTTGTTAGGTTGAAGCATTGTTTATTTAGTTAGTGTTTGGGCTGGTGTCTTGGACATAACCCGCCTTTTGTTTATTCTGTGGCATTCGGCTAATCGGGCTACCCGCGCCTATTGTAGATAGTCATCAGCGTCTGTTTGCCCTTTCCACTTGCAGGACGGCCGTTTCATCGTTTCCAATTGGCTAATCGGCCTTTTAAGAGGCCACATCTGTTAAAACACCAATTGGACGTGTCGTTTCTGCTCCGTTGCCAAGGTTCTCACCTTACACCCTAAGGTGTTGCAATTCTACGTGTGGGCGGAGTTTCCTCAGATCTAGTTAAATTGGATCCGACAGCCACACGCCAACTCGCCAGCCCAAAGCATTTTTTATGCAGCAAGCAATAAACGCATCGGATTAAAACTGGTTTTTTTATGTTTAACATTTTTTGTGGTATTGAAAATTTATGAGTTTTTGGTCTAAAAGTTTTTCCCGTTTTCAAGTTATATTTTGATTCAATATTTTATCAACAAAACTATCTATAGGTCATACCCAACCACCTTTGACCCCAAACAATAAACAAACACGTTAGATGTCTTAACAGTATCCAAATTAAGGCACCTAAGATCTATTAGCATATTAACTCACAAAATCAACTTATCCGTAATTTTTGACTTTTTTTATCACATTTGGTGATGTTGAACAGGACGCAAGTTGCATTAAAATAATGTTGTTGTTTGCTTTTTGTTGTCAAACGATCTATAGTTTTGATGGTTTGTGTACTTGTCTTAGGGGCGATAAATGTTTCTTACTACTAACATGTTAGTGCGATATGTTTGTTTATGTTTGCGGTTTTTGTGGTTTGTGTGTGTTGAAAAAGTTTTTAGTTGTGTGTTTTGTTTTTTGTGGTAGTAAATATTTTGGGAATTATGGGTAATCGAACGGGTATTTTTATCGTATATTGGTGTGTTATAAATTTTTTTTGTTGTAGTTTGGTTTTGGTTTTGGTTTAGTTGTTTGTGGTTGTGTGTTTTTTTGCTTTGTTTTTGTTTCTGTCTTATCCCGAAATAATTTCCCCCCATTTAAGTTAACTTACAACTCAATACTTCAACACAATACCAATACAACAACACCAAAACAACTCCAAAAAAACACCACAACACACAACTAACAAATATAACCAAAATCAAAAACAAAAAACAACACAAATAGTACCTACAACAACACGCAAAAAACAAAATAACCACAAAAACAGCAACCAACCACCTAAAAATAACCACAAAAAGATTCAAACAACACTACAAACAATACAAAACCACCAACACCACACCACAAATAGGAAAAAACCTTGGCCGACCCAAAAAACAAACAACACCCCAAACAACCAAAATCATAAAACAAACATACCAAAAAGACCACCTACACGCCAAATATCTTGAAAAAATTATTTACGCCCGCCAAAAAATAAAAATCTCACACAGAATAATCCACAAGGTCTTAATC
>WRNB01000064.1 GCA_009776805.1 Candidatus Bathycorpusculum grumuli
TTTTCTTTGGTTTTTTCTTTTGTTAGGGATTTCTTTATATGTAGATGTTAGTTGTGTTGTTGTGTGCAACATAATTTTAACCTGTGTTTGAACAGCACCAATATTTTGGTTGCAAAAACCCTACAACACATTATTTTTACAGACACACAATAATACAAATCATTGTGAAAAAACAACCTACAAAACGTGTGCGATGGTTATAGACTCATGGAAAAAACACACCACACACACCTTACCAATCACACAAAAAAAATTGTATACATTTAACTCTTAGTGAAAAAATAGTTTTTCCTTGTCCGCTTTAACACTACAACGAACAATGCTTGAATACAACACTTATACAAACAAACAAAAACTTTGAAGACCATAGTTTAAGGGAAAGTTGTTTTTTGCCGTATTTTTTGTGAGCAAGACATGCTGTAAGGGGTATAATTGAGAGTAATGTTAGTTGTAGTGATAAGTTGAAATTTAAATTTTTACACTATTTTTTGTTTAACAAGTATAATGGTATCAAGCTGCGCAACAACCCAATAAAATCCCACAAAAACACAATAAACACGTGTACACAAGTATGCCGACATTACACAGAATACTTGACCATGATGCTTCTAACGTTTTTGCGCAGACTTATATTTCCAACTTTACACCCATGACTATCACCTAAAGAGTTGTAGTCAGTAACAAAGCTCTTGGGTCACATTATTCGCTCTTTGCAGAGAACCAAAGTTGCCCCGTTTCGTGTCCATTAAATTGTAGATTTTTCATTCCAGAAGTTTTCATAAACTTCTTTGATGGTGCTTTTTGATTCACCAGCAATGAATAGTAACCGTCCTGCACGACCTTTGTCTGTTGGACCGTATTCAGCTCTAATGACGCTCCAATCAGATAACATTCTTAGTGATTTCATAACTGTTGCTGCACTCATATGTGTTCCTAGCAGGGTCACTAATTTAGAGAACCAAATGTTCTCACCTTTTTCGTTACACTCATAGACCTGTGCTGCAACCTTGAACTCGTTAGATAGGAGATCCGACTTACTCTTAATCATCATTCTTCACTCTTTTTAAGTATACTCACTATTTTTTTTTATAAATGTTGCTATGACCGCAGTCTTACAATCATCTTCTAAATATCACTTTACATATTTAAACAGTTTTAATATCTGCACATATATAACAGCTAACCAACAATAAACTAATGCTAATTGGAAATTTGTTTTTCAAAATATTGGTGCTGTAGGCTAATCAGTTAACTTTTTATGGACAAAAAGAATTCACCAGATCATCTTCAATAAACAACAAGACGAAACTCAAGATTCCAATCCAAACACAAACAAAAATAAAATACGACACAAACCATACCAACCCATCCCAAAAAAAATAAACAAAAATAAACCACCTAAAACAAATACCCCAAACAACTACAAAAACCCCAAAACACAACAATAACCAAACTATACAACCAACCTACCTACAAAAACCAAACAAACAAATACAAAAAACCACAACCACACAAAAAACCCTAAAACCAAAACACAACACAATAAAAAACAAACATATTAAAGTGCATGATTTGGAAAATGGTGCTTATTTTAGACCGTTACTAAAAAATTAAAGCAGAGTTTTGTGCTTATTGTTGGTGTCTTAAAAACTCGGCGAACATTGGATGAAACAAACTGTATATCCCTCGATCCTGTTTTAACAAAAACTCTTTGTTTTCTAACCTTGAGAAGAGTTCAGCAACACCACTACCAAGTGTTCTGAAATCACTTGGAGAAACAAATTCCTTTTTTGTTTTAGCTATTGCAATCATGAGCTGTCGTTCTTTGTCTGAGGCTGCTTGAAATTTTTGTGAAAAAATCCTCTTACCACAAGACTGCTCGATAGTGGGCCATACCTCTTGGAATTCCTCTAATCCAATATGCTCTTTTTCTTGGGTGTGTATTAACAGTTCGGACATAGTGAACATGATTATGTAAGGATGCCCGTTAGTCTTTTCTGTAATTAGTTGAATTACCTTATCATCAATTGTAGTTGTGTTTTTGACGGCTTTTAATCTAACGTCAATAGACTCTTTTACTTCAGTAAAGGTAAATGGTTTGAGTTCAAATGGTGTGAAAAATCGGACAATAGGTTCAGCTAATTCTGCTATTGCAGAAAATAACAGCGAATGGGCCGTTACAATTAGAGAATAGTTGCACCCACGGTTGACTAGTTCTTGAAAGGTTGTTCGTAAATTAAGGTAAGCAGAGTCTTCAGTTTTTATTGGAAAATACTGCAGATCATCAAACATGACAAAGGCTATTTGGGCTCCTGAAGGTTTGAGGTGTTGTTCCCATAGTTGTTGTAGGGCATCTGTCAGGTTAGGTGTGGAGTGTTGATTTTTATCGGTTTTTCGCTGGGCAGATATTAGTCCTAGATTTAGGCTTACTTCCCATTGGGTTATTTCTTTTTTGATTTTTGGCAATATTTTTTGGGTGGCTTCGGTTGTTGTTTTTACTCTTTTAAGAAAGTTTTCTGTGAATGTGTCCCAGTTTTGACAGTATTGGGGCATGAGTGGGAAATAGATGCAGGTGCATTGGATTTCATTTTGTAATTCATTTAGGGCGATTTCTTTGAGTTTGTATAATAGTGAGGTTTTGCCTTGTCCCCATGTGCCAAGTATTGCGTAGTTTAGGGGTGCGGGTGGGTTAAGTTTGGCGGAGTTTTTGACTGTTTGTTTGAAGTATTGTAGTTGTTCGGTTCTGTCTGCGAAGTAGATTGGTTGTGCTGGGTGTTGGTGTGAGAAAGGGTTGACGTTGTGATTTTCGTGATGATTGTGATTTTCCATGAGTGTTATGCCTCGTTGAGTTTGTATCGTTGTATTTTGGCGATATCTTTGCAGGTTTTATGTATCAGGCGTCCACCGTAATATGTTCCTTCGCCTTCGTTGACTTTTCGTCCACAGACAGCACATGTCTTATAGCCCATGTGATTTTTGTGATGATTGTGATTATAAAACATTTGTACACGTCTGACAAAAAATAATCATCAAACAAAAGGAGGACAGTTTTTATTTCAGCCAGAGCTTGTTTGTTACGCAGTTTATATTCTCGTGCATACTATGTTCTTCATAACCTAAACTTGGATCTACATCATTTCTACTGGATAGAAGTTTAACCTGACCCGCAATACAAACACTGACTATTTAACACAACCAACAAAAACACCAAACCACTAACCCAACCACACAACAAACAACACAAACCACACACCAAAAACAAACAACAAAAAACCACTAACCACTAACCAAACAACAAAACAACCTGAAAGTTAACCGATTGGGAGACACAACTGATTATGCTGATGTTTCACAGCTTGTTTGTCTATCTAATCTGGAAAGCTTGAATGCAGTGTTTATCAGTGACAAAATGGTTCAAGCTGAAAGGCTCTCTAAACTAAATGCAGTAGCTATTAGTCAAATGCAAATTTTATCTGATGACAACAAGATTGCAAAATTAGAGCTAAAAAAAATAAGAACCCTAAAATGGCGTTAGAATAAATAACATGTATCAATGGTTGAATAATTACTTCTAATGTTTATAAATCTGGCTCAGAACTAAAGAAGTGCTAAAAAGTTACGAGATGACCGCTTTGGATAAGTGTTTGCCAGAAGAAACAAACAGAATTGAATATAAGCAAATACTAACTGACGATTTTGAACGTCAAGTAGTTGCTTTTTTGAATTACTCCCAAGGTGGCGAAATTTATATTGGTGTTGACAAACATCGAAATGCTATTGGCGTAGCGGAAATTGATCTTATCCAGCAAAAAATTGTGGACCGAATAAAAAACAATGTTCTACCGTCAACTCTTGGATTATTTGATGTTATTGTTGAAAAAATCAGCAACCATGAAGTGATAAAGGTGGTAATTGCCAGCGGAGTGGAAAAACCCTACTATCTACGCAGTAAAGGTATGTCACCTGCTGGCTGTTTTATTCGTGTAGGCAGTTCTGTCCAACCAATGACCACCACACAAATTGATACTCTGTATGCAAAACGAATATCGCTAAAATTAAGCAATATACCCGCCCCACGACAAAATCTAACTTTCCAGCAACTTGAAATCTATTATTCTGAGAAAAAGCTAAAGTTAAATGATGAGTTCTTTGCATCTCTTGATTTAGTAGATGTAAACGGGCGTTATAACTACGTTGCATATCTTTTAGCGGACGAAAATGGTGTGTCCATTAAAGTTGCTAAATATGCTGGAACGACCAAGGTGGATTTGATTGAAAACGAAGAGTATGGTTATCGTTGTCTGATTACAGCGGCTAATAGGGTTCTTGATAAATTGCGTGTCGAGAACAAGACGTTTGCGAAAATCACTCCAAAAGCAAGACTTGAGCAAAGTATGGTTGATGCGACAGCGTTAAGAGAAGCTTTCATAAATGCTATTGTGCATAATGATTATAGTCGTGAAGTTCCTCCGGTGGTTGAGATTTTCTCAGACCGACTCACCATTACTTCTTATGGTGGGTTGCCGCAGGGGTTGAGTCGTGAGAATTTTTTTAGGTGCCGTTCTATGCCGCGTAATCGTGAACTTATGCGGGTGTTTAAGGATGTGGGGCTTGTGGAACAGTTGGGTTCGGGTATGAGTCGTATTTTAGAAATTTATGATCCATCTATATTTACGTTTGAAGATGAATTTTTGATTGTGACATTTCCGTTTACTAAAGGTTTTACATTACCACGTGGCAACGTAAATGGCAACGTAAATAGTGTCGATGTAAAGAATCAAATTTTGACGTGTGTCATACAGAATCCGAGTTATTCATTAGCAAAGATTGCTGAAAAGACAGGATATTCAAAACGGACAGTATCGCGTCAAATGAAAATGCTCCAAGAGACAGTAACTATAACACGGGTAGGTTCACCAAAGACAGGTCATTGGGAAGTAATACAACAGACAGACAGTACTAAGTAACGTATTGAATTCTTGTTCCATTTTTGTACTAATTCATCAGTACTTATTCTCTTCCTAAAACTCTCAACGCGTTGAGAGTTTTGTTGATAAATAGATTTTAACACAAAAGAAAGCAAAGTTCAAGTATCGACTTGTTTGATTGTTAACCGTTACAAAATCCAATATAGCACTATTACAGCTGACTAGAAAACTGTTATTGAGAATCTGTTCTAAAACTTTAAAAGTGTCCAGAGTTAAAGCAATATTGGCATGAAATGGCAGATGTAAGGCAAAAACGAGTTAAAAATTGTTTTTCAAAGTATTATTTTGAGTTATTAACTTGGTTTGCCATAATTTACTCTATTTTTGGGATTCCGTTCCAACTTTATCTAAGCCTTATGTTCTTACAGAGGCGGGGNTTGTAAATGCCCTAAAAAACCTTGCTGTTAAAAGCCCAAGGGCACTAAGGCGGTCTAGAAATTGCAGGCTTTTTTTGCCGTTGGGCAACTGTTTTATGTTGTAGCGTGATCTGTTAAGGCACTGTTAATAATCGTGGACTGGAAACTCAGAAGTTGTTGTCATGTTTATTTTGGTTTTTGGAGCTTTAAAACCGAAACTTGAGGAAACACATCATATACAGAGATGAGGTGCGGTTGCCGGGATTTGAACCCGAGTGTTCAGCTTGGGAAGCTGATGTCCTACCAAGCTAGACTACAACCGCATAAAATTTTATCGGTTAAAAATTGTTAAGCATGTTTGACTAATATAACATTTTTTATTTTAGATTCTATTTCGGTACTACACAGTATGTTCCAACCACGATAAACGCATGAAAAAATATCCGTCACCAAACACCAACAAACAAAACACAAAAAAACCAAAAACAACCAACAAAACACACCCCAACCCAACACCCAACAACACACCAATGTCATTTCCATAAGCGTAAATACAGTAAACAAAACGGTCATTTTTCATCAGAATTACTGACGCACAATCCGTAGCTCTACAAAAATAAGATAACACCATTAGAATTACAAGGTACTACTGACTACTCAAATGAAACTGTTTGTATTTTTCGCCAACATTTTCAAGCCCTTTTATTCTTATGGAAACGTCATTGGTAGTTGTAGGGTTGTTCATGCACACATCAATACAGTCTTTAATCCTATGGATTCCGCGCACCCCAAACATTAAAGCCAAGAACTTGGAATTTTTGCAATTTAGCCATAGCCATACCACACAATAGCCTTGCACCTCAAGTTCATACACTGATTTCGAACTCAGATACTTTTCATAATGCTATGACCCCTTTTACCTTTCGACACTGGGAAATACGATAGCCACCTAGATATTTCAGCAATCTAGGACCACTTCCGGCGATGTCAACTCAACCTCTTACGGACGCACATGTTGTTGTTTGTTTTTGGCGTGTGTTGTTATTTGTTGTGGCGGTTGGTGTGTAGTGGTTTGGTGTTTTTGTTGGTTGTGTTAAATAGTCATTTGTATTGTGTGTCATGTTAAGGTAAAAAATGACAAACTATAATCTAACCAAATGACCAATAAAATAGAGAGGCAGTATT
The DNA here is from genome assembly GCA_009776805.1 of Candidatus Bathycorpusculum grumuli. Classification (GTDB taxonomy): domain Archaea; phylum Thermoproteota; class Bathyarchaeia; order Bathyarchaeales; family Bathycorpusculaceae; genus Bathycorpusculum; species Bathycorpusculum grumuli. The sequence continues at coordinate 6,530 of WRNB01000064.1, forward strand.
TTATTTGATATTGGTACGTTTTTTCATGATAATAAAAACGCCAACACCACCAGTAACAACAAACAAAATCACAAATATAACCCAAAAACCATGCGGTACACCTGAACCTTTTGAAATATCCACGATTGTGTCCTTAGTGCCCGTTGACGAAACACTATCATCGTTATCATTTACTGACGAATCCTTAACACCGGGCAATGAAGTATTGCCATCATTACTATTTATTGACGAATCCTTGGTACCTGTTGATGAAGTAGTATTATCAGTATCAGTTACTGACGAATCCACAGTGTTATTTTCAGGGGATATTTTAATTTCAACAGGTGCAAGAAACTCGCTACGCGTAGTATCATTATCAACAACCCGCACCAACTTAATTTCAGTCAAAGTAACATATTGAGAAGCATCATCTGAGCAATTAAATATAAGATAACCCATATCCAACTTACCATTTGTAGGCGCATATCTATTATCTACATTATAAAAACCCAAATAAGTTTGACCATTTTTCACCACAATCGGCGTAGTCACAGCAGAAAAAACTGTCCCAGATTTTTCATAAGAAACAAATTCAAGACCAGAAGAATACTCAAAAGCAAACTCCGCCCCAGCAATAGCAGAAGACAAATCAACAAACAAAGGAACCTTCACTTGACGCTCACTAATAGTAGCACCAAATGAAACAGGTACAACATACATCAATAGAAAAACAACTAATACCAAAAAAATTGACAACAGTTTATTACTATATTTTTTACATACTTTCACGTTAATTTTACCTCCACATACTATAAGAAGTAACTCAAATTTTGAGGCTTTATTTCAAATTTTTAAGAGCTACAACTTGGATACGCCTTAGCAAAAATTAGTTATAAATATTAAGGTCATAGTATCAATACCAATAATACAACTATATAGTCTTTAGTATGTTAAAAGCACACTGACATAGATAGTACCTATTTGATTGTGCCATGAAGTATTTTAATTGATGTAGTTTATTAGCCCAAAAAAACCCTTGACATTCAAATACCAGCTCATACCAAATTTACCCATAGATTTGATCAAAAACATTTTATTTTTCAACAGAACCCATCACTCCACTTAACTTAGCACACTACCATTTAAAGATATAAATGATTTTTCCAATAAGCCTTCCAATAATTAGTTTATCAATGTCCAAAGAAACAATCAATAAACCTTGGCGTTATTAGTGTTTAGTCAATGCTGCCAACCTAACAAACACCACCAACCAAACACCTACAAAACAACACCACAAAACAAAAAAACAAACAACAAAAAACACTTAAAACAAACCCATAAACACACCAACCCACATTTTTAATTAACAAATAATTTTAGACTGACAGTATTGAGTGCTTAGTGATAGAGCACATATTTTGTTGACGAGCTATTGTGACATTTACGCTTTAACGACACATTTTTTGAGTCATTTAGACAACATACATTCGATTTTTGAATCGACAAAAAATAACACCTAACACCTAATATATAGTCACTTACTTAGGCAACCTCCGAAAAACCCACGATAATCGCGCAAAAAAATATACACAACCAAACACCAACCGATAAATCCAAACAAAAAACAAAAAACACAAACAAAAGAGACAAAACCTGCCCCAAACACTCACCAGAACTACAACAAAAAACAAAACGACGCCTACGCAAACAAAACCACACCAACACAACCCACACAAAACAAACACAAAAAACTCAAAAACAACCAACAAAACACACCCAAAATACAAAACACACCACAACCCAACACCCCACAACCATCCACCCTAAAAACAACAACCAACCACCAACAAAAACACTCAACACACCAACAACCCCAAACAACCAAAACAACCTCACCAACATTTAAAGGTAAACTACTAATGAAATAACGATTTTCTATGGTGGTTGCACCATTTTTAATTGTAGTACGTTGCACCATAACTATAGATCACAAACCCTTCCACTCACCTCTTTGAGCTAAAGACTTTATTTTGGTACTTTGCCAATACTCCCTAACCTCCAATCCACCTCGAGCCTTCCCCTCAGTTTTATGATATACACGTTTTGCTAGAAACTATGGGTTTGAAAACAATGCCTGCACAACCTCATGAAAATTTTATGATTAGCCTTCAAAACTAAAACGTACTGCCCACCCTTTTCACGAATTAACAAAACAATATCCCGCTGAGTCACCATAGCATCAACAATAATTATACAATTCTTTATATTAAAACTATTAATCAAATCTGGCATAGCAGATATTTCATTTGATTTATTCTTAGCAAGCTTTTGACACAAACTAAAACCGCATTCATTTATCATCCAACAATATGATTTGGGGTTTGCGTTGGGGTTTTTGCTCCACACTGAATTTTACCATCAATATTTAAAAGGTTTTAAGAATTTTTCTCCTTCGCCACTATTTAAGAGTTTGTTGAAATCTTTTTGCAGATCATCAAAATATTTTGTTCCTATCAGGGCAAAGGCACGATTGATGGTACTGGTGACTGGGGATTTGTTTTATGGGGAGGAATTTTTGCATGGTTTGTTTATGTTCTTTTGCGAAGCATTCCATTTCTACGTAGTCGTTTGCGTTGCCTATGGCGGCGATTAGTGCTATTGCTATAGTTTGTTTGGTTTGTGTTTTGTTTTTTCTTGTTGGTGTGTGTCTGTTTGGTTTATGATTGTTTTTGTTGTTTTGGAAGTTTTTTATGGCACTTGGTTGTGTGTTTTGCATGTGATGCATTTGTGTTGATTGTTTGTGAATTATTTGTTATTTTGTATGTCAAATTATTGTATTTAACAAATAATATGGGTTTATTTGTGTTTTTTGTGTTTGTTGTTTGTGGGGGGTTTTTGTTGTTTGTAAGTGGTTTGTTTAATTTACATGCGTTCTACGTGCTATAGCAGGATCTATCTCAGCATCAATACCTAACACATGAAGTCTATTTATAGTTACTTTTGAGTTTGCGCTTTTGTTACTCACATTATAAATCTCCGAATCTGCAAGTGTATGTTTTCAGTTTTAAAAAAGCGGTAACTATTACTTTTTGGAGGTGCAATTTGATGATTGACCAGTAAGCAACACACCAACGATGTATTGTTTCAATATCATGACATAAAACCAAAAATCAATTCTATAAATTAATTGTTGAAATTTAAGTTATGGCGTAAATTTGTTTTAACAAAATGGAACAAACTTTAAATTTAAAATCCTTAACTCCCTCTTTAAGGGATAAAAATTTCATTAAAAAATAAAGCCAGCAAGAACAAATTTGTACTAGGTAAAGGAGAAATAGCAGTTCTATAAGTTTTAGCCATATCATCAATATAGAAAAAGTAATAGACCTCCTCCTTTCAAAAAGAATTCTAGATGCAAAAGCCGCCTGTAAAACAGCTATAGACACTTTGAATGATAAAAAATTGATAACCATAAAAGACGAAAAAGTGGAGCTTACAGAAGCTGGCAAGTTGCTGAGAGACGCTTTAGCCCTAACTGGAGTAATCACTATACCAACAGGAGAAAAAGTTCTTGACAAACGCCCAGAATAACGAGGTAGACACCAGAAAAGTTAATTTTCTGCCAGATGCTTTGTATAGTTTTGCGCGTCAATTCGGGAGTGCTTTTATATTGCAGCTGCATATAATACTCTCTCGATTTCAAAAACTTGGTGGAATCACTAAAAGAAATCAAGTAGGTAACGCTATATGATAGTTCAAGAAGGAATGCCTAAGAAGTCCGATGCTCAAAAAGACAATATCTTAAACGTCATAAGGAATTATGATCTTGAGCATGTTCGAATAGGCATGATTGCCTCTCACTCAGCACTTGATTTATCTGCTGGAGCAACAGAGGAAAAAATGCCCACAGTTGCTGTGTGTCAAAAAGGCAGAGAGCAGACTTACAAAAAATATTCTCGCATTATCAATGATACTTTAATTTTGGATAATTTCAAGGATATTCTACAAGATAGATGGCAACAGAAACTCAGAGAGATGAATGTAATTCTTGTTCCAAACAGATCTTTGACAGCATATGTAGACATTAATAAAGTTGAACAAAACTTACAGATACCCCTATTTGGCAACAGAATGATGTTAAGAACAGATGAGCGACAACTTCAACACGAGCTTCTCGCTACTGCAGGCATTACACAGCCACGTAAATTCGACTCTTACAAGGATATTGATCGTTTATGCATGATTAAAGCAATGGAGCCTATAAAAAAGATTGAAAGAGCCTTTTTTACAGCGGCTTCCCCTGAAGAATTCCTTAAAAAATGGAACGCAAAGTTTGGCTGTTCCAATGCAATCCTCGAAGATCAAATGAGAACTGGCGAAATATGGATAGAAGAGTTTACCTTAGGTGCTCAATTTAACTTTAATTATTTCTACTCTCCATTAAATAAAGAAGTAGAGTTTCTAGGCATTGATAGACGAATTCAAACAAATCTCGACGGAATTCTGAGATTACCTGCGGAGGAGCAAGTTGGAAGAAACTTTGACATTAATTACGTGGAGATCGGTCACGAAAGCGCAACAATACGTGAATCAATGCTGGAAAAAGTTTTTGATATTGCCGAGAAATTTGTCGTTGCATCCAAAAGACTATATCCCTCAGGAATTATCGGCCCATTCTCACTGCAAGGTGCTGTAACAACACCAGATCAAGAGATTGTCATTTATGATCTGTCTCCTCGAATGCCAGGATCACCAGTACTGCATTCAAGCCCGTACTCATACTACTATTGGGGTTATCAAGTTACCTCAGGGCGAAGAGTAGCAAAGGAAATAAAAGAAGCAACTAACTCAAATGAGTTACAAAAAATAATAACGTAGGCTGACGTGTTAAAATAGAACCGGTCAATATCTCTATAACTCTCAGAGGCGGTATAACCGCTTTTTTGGTTACCACACATTCAGACTATAAAAGGAATCGTTTTATTGTTTACTATATTCTGTCTTCTGGAGACCTCTTTTTGAAAGAGAGCGAAGACATAATAAGTCAACGAAAAGTATCAGCCAAAAAAGGGGATGTGCTTTGTATCTGGATGCAAAAAGAAACTGGACGTGAGGAATTTTGCGGGTATTTTGACAAGCAAGGAAGAAAAACAGTTCCAAATAATACCGACTTGACAGTTCCAGAGAGTATTTCAAAAAACATAAAGGCATGGCATAAGCGATTCAATTCAGTGTGAGCGGAATTAACACTCACGTTAGCTCATATTAGTGTTTTAGCGGCAAGGTATTATTTAGTACATTATAAAGACAGGAGAGAACATATGCGACACGGTTTTTTCGTTAGAGAGACACTTGTACCACATTTTTCAGGGTTTCTTTCCACCTAACAATACCTTAACACTACAGCTAACAGTGCTTGAATACAGTACTTATGTGAACAGAACTGCACTTTTTCGACGATTATTGATTAAGGAAAAGTCATTCTGCACTACCTTTCCCTGAATAAGACAAGCCTCAATGGATGTAAATTGAAGAAGCGTTTGTTGTAGTGCTAATTCCCTTAAGTTAATGATATGGCCTGTAACGGTTTTATGTTATTAGCAAAGTTTTTTAATGGTTAAGTATACTTGGTTTATTAGTGTTAAATATGAAGCCTCAGAGTCAAAACTATGATTTTGAGGAAGAGATAGGTAACCAAACGGTTCAAGCTCGGTCGGAGCACTATCCTTCTGTTTACGGTGCTTTTCCTCAAGTTTTAAAATTCCCAAAAACAATTAAGAACATGACACCCAACGAGCCAATCCATGACTATGACCAATGTCTTATAATAACCTGTATCCAGTAAACGGAATTCTATCGCGACAAACCAATTTTTTATTATTTTATGCGATAAGAGGTGTGAACAGTCAATGCTGTCAACCTAGAATTGATTACTACTTAAAAATCGACATACCAACACATTTACCATTTTTTGAAAAAACACACACTACAAAAAAAACACGTTAATA
>WRNB01000065.1 GCA_009776805.1 Candidatus Bathycorpusculum grumuli
TTTTGTTTGGAAGGTTTTTTTGTTGTTGTTGCATTTGTGGCGTGGTGTGTTGTTTGGTTGTTTGTCCATTTTTACTACGTTTTCGTTATTGCAATGTATGCGTTTTGTTGTTGTTTTTGTTGTGTTCGCTGTCCTTGTGAATATAGTGTGGTGTCTTGCTTATAAACTATTTTGACGCATGACCGTAAAAAAGCAGGTTCTGTAAAAGAACCAACACTGTATACACCTCCACCGCTATTAGCGGTGTTGTCTGAAATTGTGCCCCCCGACATCACAAATTTGCCTCCACTGTTACATACGCCGCCGCCCTCACCATTAATAACAGTGTTGTCTGAAATTGTGCCCCCAGACATAATAAAAGAACCCCCAACCTTATTGTACATATAATTGTATACACCTCCACCACTAAAAGTTACTGTATTTTTAGAAATTGTGCCCCCCGACATTATAAAAGAACCACCATTTTGTACGCCGCCACAGTCATAGCCCTCATCGGGTGCTTTGTTGTCTGAAATTGTGCCCCCAGACATTTCAAAAACACCGTAATTCCACACACCACCACCTGCTATCACGTGCCCTTCTCCGTGCTCGTAACGGTACCCGCCGTTATTAGCAGATATTTCACCACTGTACATGACAAGTTTGCCTTTTTCTTGAACAAATATGCCCTTGCCTAAATCCTCTTTTGCATGGGTTACACATATGCCATCAAGCCGTAATACGCCACCGTTCTCAATTGAAATAACCTCTTGTGTATCCGCACCAATTAGCTTATTGTGTTCTGTTGTTTTGCTGCTTGTTAGGGTTATGTCTTTGTTGTTTGGGATTGTTAGGGGGTTGTTTGTAAGAGTTATGTCGTTATCAATGGTGACGGTGAATTTTTTTGAGACCACGTTAATGGCGTTTCTAAGTTCGATTTCATTGCTAACTGTTTTGTCCGCTGTACCTGATGTAAAAAAAGAAATGTTGTTATGAACCGAAATAAGACCGAAAGAAACTAAGACTATGATTAACAAAGAGGTTAGCAATAAAGATTTGCGAAACGCGAAACTCAGTATGCGTACCAATATAACCACCGTTTATACAACTATAATAAAGGGTGTTTAAATTAAAAAGGATTTGGTTTAAATGATCTTTTTTCACAATATATTTAAATTAATTAAAGCTTTATATGCCTTTTATCAAGTGTTAACCATGAGAGCAAAGTTTAGTTTGTTTTTGTTATGCATTTTGGTTAGTGGGTTATTGTTATTTTCTACTAATTTTAACATGTACGTTGAAGCTCTTTCAATACCACAGAAAATTCCCACTCCTAGTTTTACTGTTACATACAAAGACCTCTCCTACGATGTACCTGAAAGTACTTCAAAAGATCCATACACAGGAGTGACCATAACAAATCCCAGTTATCATGTGGATAACAGAACCATACAAGTCAAAATAGACAATAGAGAGTTTGTAAAAAACTATGGACACTTGGGGCAAATTTTTTATGAGGCTAGGATGAAAGGCTCATATGAAAACGAGTGGAACCGTCATACAGCAGGCGGTAAGGCTGATGTAGCTTCTCAATTCACAACTATAATATTTGATTCTGCCTCAGGCGACATCACATTTCCTCCGGGCAGTTTTATAAACTATTTTCCCATTCCTTTTGAGGGTAAAGTGGATATTTCGGTAAGAGCACATATACGTGGAGGATATTCTAATCCTAACTTTATGCCTCCTGAGAGTAGTCATTATGAGGATGCTTTGCTTGGTGAGAGTGATTGGAGTAAGACCCAAACAGTAACCATTAGTGGTTTTGGTGGTCAAGAGTTAAATCAACCTTCAAACAGTCAAGACCCTGATGCATCTTCAAATCAATCTGGTTCTCAATCAGGCAAAACTATTTTTGGTTTTACTTTGACTGAGTTTAGTTTAATAGTTGCAGTAATTAGTTTGTCAATAGCGTTAATATTGGTAGTACTATTGTTTGTCTATAGAACAAAATGGGTAACCACATCAGGAAAATAAACTTGATTGTCTAAACAGTTTTTTTCCATTACACTTTAATGAAAGTTCACTTTATAAGATTTGTTTTTATAAAGTTTTAGTATCTTTTAGTTCTTGGCAATAGTGGGTTTAGTTTGTTTGTTGGCACTACTCTTTTTTATAATTAACGTGATATTGATTGCGCGATTTCCATTAAGTTCAGAAAAAACTGTATCATTAACATTTAATTCAACACCCAAAACAGGTTCCACTTTACTGTGAAACTTTTTCGGAATACGCAACAATATTCCCCAGACTGTCAAAAAAATAGCCGAAAATATGAGCAAAAAATAAAAACTAACTGCTAAAATATTTAGACAACAAAAATATAAAAATATTTTTAAAACACAAATTTTTCAGAATCGTTTACAACTACAAAAATTCTGTAACCTATTTTTCGGGTATTTTGTGGGGTGTTGTTTGGTTGTTTGCCCATTTTTACTACATTTTTGTTATTGGTGTGTTGTGTTGGGTGTTGTTCTGTTAGTGGTGAGTGTTTTTGTGTGTTTTTTGGGTGTGTGGGGTTTGTGTGTGGTGTGGTTATTTTTTGTATGTTGGGTAAGTTGTTTGTTTGAATTTTTTTAATATTTTTTTTGTAGTTTTTCATTAAAAATGTCAAAAAGGTAATAACGATTAAGGTTTATTATGCCATAAAAAACAGTGTTGGAGTAAAAAGTTAAATATCATTGGTGTTTTTTGGTTGAGTCTTGAAGTGTGGTAAAGTGGATAAAAAGCTTATCGCAGTTTTTGAGGAACATGGGTTTGTTTTAGATTTTGAAGGTCGAGCAGATGCATCTGCATCTGATTTAAACATGTATAAATGTTTTTCTGAAAACCCGTATGAGGCTTTGTTTTTATTTGGTTTTAAACCTGTTTATGATGTGACTGCTGGTGTTAAATTTTTACATGAGATTTCAGAGCGAATGATTGATAAATTTTCTCATAAGGCTGATATTGAGTTTACTCGTGAAAATACTGTTTTTGAGTTTTCTGATGATGAGCTTTCAAATTTGTTGTTGTCTGTTCCGTTTGCGACAGGGGTTGAATATGTTAATAAATTTTGGCTTACAGAAATTTTTAATCATTTGGGGGATGTGTTTAGATCTATTATTGCTAAATATGCTGGGACGGTTCAAGAGTTTTTGGTGGAGCAAAAGTCTGATTTGACTGTGATGGGTCGTGTGTTTTTTCATTTAGTTGAAAATAAAAATGATGAAATGCCTTTTGCGTTTTTAGCTACATATTCGGTTCAGTCTGAAAATAAAAAAGTGAATCATGTTCCGTTGAAAAGTGCTTTGCTTGAGTATAAAGGGCAAACGAGTAAATTATTGGAGCTTCTTTCTACTGTTAGTCGTGTGGTTCAGAAAAGTGGGTTGATTTCGCGTTTGGTTGAGTCTGGGGAATTGTTTAGTCCTCTTAGGTTTTCTGTTGATGAAGCTTATACTTTTTTAAAGGAGCTTTCTTTGTATGAAGAGTCTGGGATTATTTGTCGTATTCCTGATTGGTGGAAGAAAAGTCAGAACAAGATTGGAATTAGTATTAATCTTGGTGATAAAGGTGAGTCGAGAGTTGGTGAAAAAGCGATTTTAAGTTTTGATTCTCGTTTTTCGCTTGGTGATGAATTTTTGTCGGAGGCTGAGTTGAATTTTCTTCTTTCGCAGACTGAGGGTTTAGTTTTTTTAAAGGGTAAATGGGTTGAAGTGAATCATAACAGGTTAAAGCAGGCACTTGAAATAATGGAGAAGGCGAAAGCCTATGCTTCTGATGGGTTTGTTAGTATTTTTGATGCTATGCGTTTTGAAATGGATGCGCAAAAAGTGTTGGGTGATGATAGTAGTGGTGTAGTGCAGGTTACTAATGGTGTGTGGTTTGAAAATGCTTTAAATAAGATAAGAAAGCCTGAAAATATTTGTGATGTGGGTGCTGGTGATGGATTTATGGCGATTTTAAGAAGTTATCAGCAAGTGGGTTTAAACTGGCTTGTTACTATGATAGATATGGGGTTTGGTGCGTGTCTTGCGGATGATATGGGTCTTGGGAAAACTGTGCAAATAATTGGGTTGTTGGAGTATTTGCGGGTATCGCAAAAACAGGAAAAGCCTTCTCTTTTGGTTATTCCTGCTTCGCTTATAGGGAATTGGGAGTTGGAGCTTAGGCGGTTTGCGCCGTTTCTTAAATATAGTGTTTTGCATGGTAGTAGGGTGGATGTGAGTTTGAGTAATGATGTGAATTTGTATATTACTACTTATGCGATGCTTTATAGGTTGTCGGATGTTTTAAAAGTAGATTGGAATTTGTTGATTTTAGATGAGGCTCAGGCTATTAAAAATTCTGGGACTAAGCAGGCGAAAGCGGTTAAAAGTGTTAATGCAAAGTCTAGGATAGCTTTGACTGGTACTCCGGTTGAGAATCGTTTGGGTGATCTTTGGTCTTTGTTTGATTTTTTGAATGCTGGGCTTTTGGGTAGTGCGAAAGAATTTAAGGCGTTTACTAATAGGTTGAGAGAGCATGAGTGTGATTATGGTAAGTTGCGGTTTGTGGTGTCTCCTTTTATTTTGCGGCGGCTTAAAACTGACAAGTTAATTATATCTGATTTACCTGATAAAGTGGAGATGAAACGTTATACTCAGCTTTCTAAAAAACAGGTGGTTCTTTATCAAAAGTTTGTAAATGATTTAGAGGATAAATTGTATAATTCTGAAGGGATTGATCGTAAAGGTTTGATTTTGGCGAGTTTGTTACGTTTAAAGCAGATATGTAATCATCCAGATCATTATTTGGGTCAGATGGAGTATGATGAAAAGTATAGTGGGAAATTTATGGCTCTTCGTGAGATATGTGAAACTGTTTATGAAAAACGTGAGAGGGTTTTGGTGTTTACTCAGTTTAGGGAAATTATTGAGCCTTTAAATGATTTTTTGGAAACTATATTTGAGCGTAAGGGTTTAGTTTTGCATGGTGGAATACAGGTGAGCAAGCGGCAAGCGATTGTGGAAAAGTTTTGTGGAAGAGAATATGTTCCTTATATGATTTTGTCATTGAAAGCGGGTGGTGTTGGTCTTAATTTGGTTGCTGCAAATCATGTGATACATTTTGATCGTTGGTGGAATCCAGCGGTGGAAAATCAAGCTACTGATCGTGCTTTTCGTATTGGGCAAAAGAAGAATGTTGTAGTTCATAAATTTATTACAGTTAATACGATTGAGGAAAAAATAGATTTAATGATTGAGGATAAAATAAGATTGTCCAGTGATATTGTTGCTGCGACAGGTGAGAATTGGATTACTGAAATGAGTAATGATGAATTGATGAAATTGTTTCGTATGGCGGGTGAAAAGTAGTGGGTTATTGGTATGGGTTTAATGAGTATGAATCTATTGCGGAAAAAATTGTGAAGGCGAAAAAGAAGCTTGAAGAATTAAGGAAAACTAATTCTGATATATATCCTGTTGTTCTTGAAAGTGGTGCTATAGCTAAATCTTGGTGGGGTAAAACATGGACAAAAAATCTTGAAAGTTATGCAGATTATTCTAATCGTATAGGAAGAGGTAGGAGTTATGTAAAAAATGGTTTTGTGTTGCATTTAAAAATTGAAGAGGGTCAAGTTAACGCGTTGGTTTTTGGAAGTAACAATAATCTTTATTCGATTAAAGTAAATATTGCTCCGCTTTCAAAAGATAAATCTGATGCTTTAGCCAAATTTTGTAACAACAGCATCAATGGGCTTGAAGAATTAATTGAAGGTCGTTTTTCTTTATCATTAGCTGAATTGTTTACAAAATCAAAAGAAGGTTTATTTCCAACAAATAGGGAAATAAAGTTTTCATGTTCTTGTCCCGACGTAGCATACATGTGTAAACATGTTTGCGCAGTTTTATACGCTATAGGTATACGGTTTGATTCTGACCCAACATTATTTTTTAAATTACGTGGAATTGACTTTAAAATATTCTTATCAAAAACTGTGGAAGAAAAAATGGATAGTATGCTGAAAAATGCTGGCAAAAAGAGCAGTAGAGTGATAAGTGACAAAGATGTATCCAAACTTTTTGGTGTGTAGGTAAATTGGCACAAAACAAACATTTATGCTTTACACGCTATATATCCTGTGAGGAATTTAAAAATTGAGTACACATCAAATAGTATGGGATTTATCTGAACTTTTTTTTGGTATAAACGATCCTAAAATTAATCAAACAATAACTGAAGCTACACTTATGGCTGATGATTTTGAAAAAAAATATCGAGGAAAAATTTCCAGTTTAACTCCTGAAGGTTTACTTAATTCTTTACAGGAAATTGAAACTTTTAACCAAAAATTTGGTAATGTTAGTCTCTACTCAAGTTTAGTATTTGCAGCTAACATGACTTTACCTGAAACTCAAATATTAAATGACAAAATTAATAAATTTGAAGTTAAAATTAGTAAACAACTTGCATTTTACCGACTAGAAGTAAGTGATTTACTAAAAAACAAGCCACAATTCATCAGCAACCCCGTTTTAATTAATTACCGACATTACTTGGAACGAATTTATAGACGAATTACGCATCAACTATCCGAAGTTGAAGAACAACTTATCATTGAAAAAGACCAATTTGGTGTTGATGCATGGGCAGAATTGCAAAGTAAATGGCTAAACACTCGCACATTTGAAGTCACTGTTGCAGGCGAAAAAAAGAACCTTAGTTACGGTGAAGCCAACGGTTTACTTCACCATTTTGACCGTGCTACACGTGAATCTGCGAACCGTTCAATTTACAAACTATTAGGACAAGACGGCGAACTTTTTTCAGCAGCACTCCGAAACATTTGTAACGATTGGGTAACTGTTTCTAAACGCAGAAAATATAAAACTACCATGGAAGCAAGCTTAATCAACAATGACACCGAACAGCTAATAATTGATAATTTACTTGATAGCATTGAAAAAGGCACAAAAATTTATCAACACTACCTCAAAGTCAAAGCTGAACTTATGAACTTAACAATTCTGGGAAATCATGACCTCACTGCACCTCTACCTATAATATCCAAATTTAAATTCACTTTCGAACAGGCACGCGATTTAATAATTCGCGCCTACAGCCGTTTTGATTTTGATTACGCCGAAGCAGTTAAAGAAATGTTCACAAAACGACATATCGACGCTACACCACGTTTTGGAAAAAGAAACGGCGCTTTTTGTGCACGTTTCTACAACGGTAAATCCGCTTACATTCTACAAAGCTTCAATGGCACACTAAGCGATGTTTTTACTTTAGCACACGAGTTAGGCCATGCAACCCATGATTGGTACATGGCACGTAGTCAAACATTTTTAAACAGCAGCGCACCATCAATTGTAGCTGAAACTGCATCCATTTTTGGCGAGTTACTCTTAACAGACTTACTTTTAGCAGAAGCTAAAAATGATGCTGAACGCAAAGCTGTACTCTGCCTAGTTTTAGATGAAGCCGGTATGACCACTTTTCAAGTTACTGCCCGTGTATGGTTCGAACAGGCACTTTATAATTCAGTTGAACAAAACGAGTTTTTAGACTATACAACAATATGCAACCACTGGATTAAAGCGCGGAACCGCATTTTCGGTGAAGCAGTTGAATGGTTCCCTGAAATGGAAGCTGAATGGACTATGAAACCACACTATTACATGGCAAACTACCGCTTCTACAATTACCCCTATGTTTACGCCCAAATGTTTGTGTACTCACTATATGAACACTATTTAACAGGCGATAAACTGTTTGTGCAAAAACTTAAAAACGCACTCTCAGCCGGAAGCAGCCTATCACCTTTAGAAATTGGACAAACCGTACAATTAAACATCAACTCACCAAATTTTTGGAATAGCGGTTTAAAAATTTTTGAAACATTCATAAAAAATGTTGAAAAAATCATTTAATCCTCATTTTTATGTACAACATTATTAGATACATGCTTTTTATCTACACGTAATTTATCCACTTCAACTCTATCAGGAATAACAACCACTAACGATTTATCAAGGTTATCTTTACCATAATTCACTTTAACCTTTTCTGTTTTAGCATCAGAATAACACGCTGTTAACTGTGCTGCTACATAAATTGCCTCCTTAGTCTTAACACCTTGCAATATAGTAATTGGACCAACAATATCTGGCAACTCAAAATAATACTCACCTACACCCTTAAGTAACTTTAAAGTTTTATTTTCCACCTCATTACGACCTACAATAATTTTGTTTTTACCTAACCGAAAATGCCTACCAAACCGCAACAAAGTCACATCATTAACAGACACATTTTTCTTATGCTCAAACAAATCCCAAAGTTTTTTTGAATATTCTTCACAAGTTAACAGACAACCACCTGCAGGTGACGGAAAATTAGTAATGCCTAATTCTTTAGCCAATTGAAATTGAGGTTTACGAGAACGACCTGAAATAGCCATCAACTTACTCCTATCAACAAGACCCCTTCTTTCAGCAACAGTTTCAGGTAACAGTTTTGCAGAAAGAGGCCGCAATAATTTATTCTCCAACCCTGCTGCCTTTTCAATGGTTCTAAGTGCCGGACCATGCTGAGACATCGGACGCTCTCCCAACACTTCACCCGTAAATAAAAAATCTGCACCCACTTCTTTTGCAAATTTAATAGCCTGCTTTAAAATAAAAATTTTACAATCTATACAAGGATTAATATTTTTACCATAACCATATTTTGGCTTTCTAAGCATTCGAATATATTCTTTATTAACCGTGACAATCTTCAAAGATGTTTTTAACTGTTTTATCGCAGCTTCTGCTTCACTTGTTCCATCTTTTTTAGGAATGCCAAAAGGCGTTTTTACATTGAACGCAATAACCTCTATACCTTGATTTAGAATAAGTTGTGTTGCAAGAATGCTATCTAAACCGCCTGAAAACAATGAAATGGCTTTAATATGTGACATTGAAAACACATTTTAAAAATGCAAAATAATAACGTATCTATAAAAAACATGAAAATCTTAAATATCTCTGAAACACCTGTAAATCTGAATTTTTCATTTTTTTCTACTATAAACCTATTTTAAACCGTTAAAATCAAACAAATCACTAAACCATCAACAAACACGCCTTCCCCAAAAAACATTTACAATAAAATCTGCTGCAAACAACACACAAACAAAAAAAGAAACAAACAACATAACACACCCAACAAACCTAAACACAAAATACGCAATAAACCCCTTCCAGACTGTCTGAAAACTAGCCGAAGCTATATGCAAAAATTAAAAACTGTATGATGCAAAACATTTGAACAGTGCAAATATAAAAATATTTTTAAAACACAAATTTTTAGAATCGTTTACAACTGCAAAAATTCTGTAATTTAGTTTTCAGATAGTCTCTGGGGTTGTTGTGTCTTTTAAGCTTGATGTGGTAAGGTGGTTAGGGTGTGTTGTGGTTGTGGGTTTTTTGTGCTTATGTCTTTTGGGTGGTGTTTGGTGTTTTGGAGGTTTTTGGTTTTTATAGAATAGGAAGTTTGGTGCCTTACCCAATTAGAGCAGGTTCCCAAACCCCCTTCTCAGAACCGCACGGACCAGTTTCCCGGTATGCTAGCTCGCCAGCAAACTCCCAAAACAAACAAAAAAAATTGTTTTAGCATTGATAACCTTATTTGGACTATTTACATTACACAAATCCTCACAAAATATCAACAGAGCCGCCTGCCACCCTCCGCCACGTAATGGAGTTTCCCCACCTCAAACTACTATGATGACTGTGAGACCCACTGAAAACAACAACTGCTACTGCTACGGCATTAGTTGTTGTCCTAGATTGCATCATTTTTTGTTATTCCTTAATGTTTTTGTTGTTTTTTTGTTTTCAGGTTGGGTTTCTCCGTTTAGCTGAGATGACACATTTTGGTGTGGTTTAGGCCGCCACTTGGCTCTTTAGCGTGCTTCTTGCACATTGGAACCACCCGATGAATACAACCACCCCCTACACTGGTGGTTGTAGGGTTGTTCGTGCGCGCATCAATTAGTCTTTGATCCTGTGGGATCCCGCGCACCCCAACAATTAGGGCTAAGAGCTTGGAATTTTTGCAGTTTAGCCGTAGCCGTGCCACACGTTGGTCTTGCACCTCGGGTTCGTACACTGATTTCGAGCTCAGGTGCTTTTCGTAATGCTGTGGTTCCCTTTTTCCTTTCGGTGTTGGGTAATACGATGGCCACCTAGATGTTTCATCAATCTAGGGCCGCTTTTGGCGATGTCAACTCAGCCTCTTACGGACGCACGAGTTGTTTGTTGGGTTCTGTTTTGGTGGGGCGGTTGTGCGTAGGCAGGATAGGTCTTCAAAGAAGGTTATTTTTCAGGGTTTATAGTAGAAAAAAATGAAAACTCAGGTAAAAATGGCGTGATAAGTAAGGGAGAATCGTTATTTTATTAATAGTTTGTCGTTGAATGTTGGTGTGGTTGTTTTGGTTGTTTGGGGTTGTTGGTGTGCAGGTGTTTTTTTAAGGTGAAGGGGTTGTTTTGTGTGTGGTGTTTTGTTGTTTGGGTTTTGTTGGGTTTTTGTTGATGTGTTTAGGTGTGTTTTTTCTTTTGTGTGGTTTGAGGGTTTGGTGGATTATTTGTGGTTTTGGTACGAATTTTTCTATTTCAAATAATCTACTCCAAGTTAGAACAATGCCGAAAATTCTCATAGAACAAACTCTCATCCAACAAGAGACCATTTGGACAAAACAGTAAACAAAGACGAGCCGGCAGACAACAAACAATCATTTACAATGGGTTATTCTGCACATCTACACAATAAAAAACAACACAAAACAACTTATCTAAAACTGTATCTCTTGGAAATTATATAAATACTACATCAAAATATGATAATATTATAGTTATATGGTGATTTATGGTATGACTGTTGTGTTTCGTGTTTCTCGTAGATCTTTGTTATTGATTGCTTTGTTGGTTGTAGTGTTGTTTTCTTCTTTATTTGTATGCATGTTTGTGAATGGTTATAGTGCTGCTTCTTTGGAGAATACAATACGTGTTAAAAATGAAACCGAACTCAAAAATGCCATAAGTAATGCCTCAGACGGCAAATCCACTATTATAGCCCTAGACAACGACATAACCCTAACCACCTATGACGAAGGTAACTATACATATAATTACGCTGTTGCTACACTTATCATTCCCGCCAACAAAGACATCACATTAATAACCAATAAAGATAGTGGGTTTTACAAACTAATCGGCGCAGTTAATATGCCTACTGTTATTATTGGAGCGGGGGGAGTGTTAAGACTTGATGGCATTATTGTAACTCACAAAAAAGGTTTTACTGGTTGCGGAGTGAACGTTATGGGACGCACATATATTGATTCTGATGGTATGCTTTACTTGTGTAATGGCGAGATTTCAGGTAACACCGCTAACTCTGTTACTGGATTTGGGGGAGGAGTAGTTAACGATGGCATTTTTACTATGTCTGGAGGCAAAATTTCGGGCAACACCGCAGAACTGGGCGGTGGTGTATACAACGAGGGTAACATGCAATATTGGGGTACTTTCATTATGTCGGGTGGAGAAATTACAGGTAACACCGCTGACTTTTGTGGTGGGGGCGTGTACAACACTTTCTATAGTAAGTTTATCATGTCGGGTGGAGAAATTACAGGTAACACTGCCGATAACGGTGGAGGGGTATCCATGGATCACTATAGCGAGTTTACTATGTCAGGTGGCAAAATTTCAGGTAATACAGCGTTTAAGCAAGGTGGTGGTGTATATAGTCCTCATTCAAGTCCTTTTGTTATGTCGGGTGGCACGATTTCTGGTAATGCTGCTAATGAGGGGGGTGGTGTGTATGTTTATGGTGAATTTTTTGATAGACATGGTGGTGTAATTTCAGGTAATACCGCCACAAGTGGCGATAATAATGTATATCTTTGTAGTACTGGTGGTGGTTCATCTAATGGAAATAATGGTCAGAGTGTTTGGAATTTTGATGTAAAACATGTTTTAGTTACTTGTGTGATTATTATTGTAGCGATGGGTATTGCTATGGCTACTTTGTTTGTTTACTTCCAAAAAAGAATAAACCAAGTAGAAAAAACCAAATAGCTCTTTTTTCCATACATCAATATTAACATATGCACTTTGAAGACTATTTTTTTTTATAACTAACTGAGCTATTTAAATATGTAAAAATGATAACTCTGATTCGCCTTAACAATCAGAATACCAGTTACGCTGTCGCTAAAAAAGTTACACTGTAAGTTGTGTATGGGTTTATGAACGCATGGTTTTTTGTAACTTCAAAAAAATAGGGGAAAAAGAGTAGGATAATCCGAAATTCCCTAATTTTTACCTACCATATTTGTGTATAAACCAAAATTCACGAACGATTTACAAATTAGACCATTTTCCAAAAACTTCACAACACATT
>WRNB01000066.1 GCA_009776805.1 Candidatus Bathycorpusculum grumuli
TCATGGTGCTCTTGATTTGGATGTTGCTGAGTCGCCTAATATGGCGTTTGTTAGTCGGTTGTGGCCTGAGGTGTGGATGGGTATAGCGTCTAGACAGTTTGATTGGTGAAGTATTGAGTTGTAAGTTAACTTAATTGGGGGGGGAAATTATTTCGGGATAAGACATATTTGTGTGTTGGTGATTGTTAGGTTGACATCATTACTGATTAGGATCTTATAGTTTCTTAAAAATTAGTATATAACATTAAATGTGTTAACATATAATAAAAAATTCGTGGTTAGGAGTAGACGTATGGTCAATAAAAAGGTTAAATTGCTTAAAAACAAACATGGCCAAACAATATGGAACAAGGATAAACAAAAAAAATGTTTTACAAGTATTGATAGAATACAAGTTTTAACGGATAATACATGGTCTCAAAAATATTGGAATACTCTAAAATTTCCAAAGATAGAGTCGTCTGAATTATGGCGTATAGTGGTCAAATATAGAATAAATAAAACAATTAATTTCGATTTAAACATTAAGCACAATTTTAATATGTATTTAACTTGGATGTGAAGTTAATATTTAGACATTGTTCGTTAGAATGTGAAAAAGTGAGTGATTTTCAGATGCCCCTTCAGGCAATACTTGAGTGTACAGCCGAGAGTTTTATGAAAAAAACAGCCATTACATATGGTAATCAAAAGTTTACTTATCAAGAGTTAGAAATGTTTTCTAGTAGGTTTGCAGTGGCACTTGCGGATTGTGGTGTTAAAAAAAATGAGCGGGTGGCACTTTTTTTACAGAATAGTCCCGAGTTTGTGATTGCATTTTTTGGGGTACTTAAGGCTGGAGCGGTAATTACGGCTGTTAATCCTTTACATAAAGAAAGAGAAGTACTGTTGCAACTTTGTGATTCAGGTGCACAGACTATTGTTATTTTAGAGTCTTTTTATTCAATTGTTAAAAAAATTTTCGGTCAAACTCTGTTGAAAAATGTAATAGTTGTTACAACAGATGGTTGTCTGAAAATTGTTGAGAAAGAATTTGTTGTGTTGGATTTTTGGAGTTTAATTAAAAATGTCGTTTATAAACAGTTACATTTAGAGTTTGATTCAAGAGAGGATTTAGCAGTACTTCAGTACACTAGTGGAACTACAGGTGTTCCAAAAGGGGTTATGCTGTCTCATAGAAATCTTGTTTCAAATGTACAGTCTTTTGCTACATGGTTAAAAGGCACTTCGAGAGATGTGTTTTTGTCGGTGTTACCATTTTTTCATGTTTATGGTATGACTACTAGTATGCTTGTACCGGTTAGTTTAGGTGCTGAAATGGTAGTGTTACCCAAGTTTAATCCTGTTAAGAGTTTACAGGCTGTTGAACGGTGTGGGGTATCGGTTTTTTGTGGTTCACCAACTATGTATGCGATGTTAGTTGCAGTTTTGGAAATGGAAAAATGGGATTTTAAAACGGTTCGGGTGTGTATTTCAGGGGCTGCTTCGTTACCAGTTTGGGTTCAGAAACGGTTTATAGAGGTTTCAGGTTGTTTGTTGGTTGAAGGTTATGGCTTAACTGAGGCTTCGCCAGTTACTCATTGTACACCTATAGATACGTTGGTGGGTGCGATTAAAATTGGTTCAATTGGTGTGCCTTTGTTAGGTACAGAAGCGCGAATTGTTGATTTAGAATCAGGTTGTAATGCTCTTGCTGTTGGTGAAATAGGTGAATTAGCAGTTAAAGGTTCACAAGTAATGAAGGGTTATTGGCAAAAGTCAGATGAAACTAGTCAAGTTTTACGTGATGGGTGGTTGTTGACGGGGGATGTTGCTTACATTGATTTTGAGGGGTATTTTTACATTGTAGGTCGTATGAAAGATGTTATTAAACATAAAGATTACAGTGTTTGTCCAAAAGAGCTGGAAAACGTTTTGTATGAGCATTCGTGTGTGAAATTTTGTGCAGTAGTTGGTAAACCAAATGGGTTATTTGGTGAGGTGGCTAAAGCGTTTGTGGTTCTTAAAGATGGGACATGTGTAACAGAGGAAGAGTTAATAGAGTTTGTTAACAGTAAAGTGGCGGTTTACAAAAAAATAGAAGAAGTAGAGTTTTGTAGTGAATTGCCAAAATGTGCCAAACGATTGGGTTATTTCTTAAAAGAGCAAACTTAGTTACATAAAGTTGCTAAGCAGGCGGTTAAAAAATGGTGAAATGACACGTTTTATAAAGTGGTTGTATACGCTGTTCCCTAGGTATAGTTGTATTAACAACTATTTTAATACAGTAATAATGCTAAGGTTATGTATTAAAATTGTTGTCAATGAAATTTTAACACAATTATAAATAAACCAAACAAAACCATATACAACACCAAAATTTAACCTGTGCCAATAATTATAGATGTTTAAAGGGTTATAATTTTTTGTCGAGTTCTTGTTGGAAGAGTTCTAGGTATTTTGCAATGTGATATCCATCTAGTAGACCGTGGTTTGCATTGATAGATAGTGGTAAGTGTTTTTTGTTTTGTTGGTCATAGTATTTTCCGAAGGCTATTTTTGGAATGCTTTCTTTTTGTGTAAAATTTTTTTCGTGTCTAAAACTGGTAAAGCTAAACCAGGGAAGGGTGGTGTAGTGTATAACGTCGAGGCGTTTGGCATCATTATTTGCTCTTAAACCCGAAGTGTTTTGGACGTTTGCAATTTGTGTTTTCGCGTTTTTATGAAACTCTGTAAAGTTTTTGGTGTATTTGAAAAGAGCAAATCCAAATGTGCCATCAGGTCTACCGATAGTGGTGCTTGCGTGGACATGGTCATAGAGCCAAATGTCTTGGTTAATTATTCTGTAGCGAAAATTTTCTATCTGGTTTATTGTTTTTATGGATTTGTACATGTAGTATATGAAAAATGAGTATTCGTGTTGTTTACAGGTTTCGTATGCTGTGGTACAGTCTACTGTTGTTGTTATACCAAAATATGGGTCATCGCATTTTCCGAAATGTTCATAATATTCTTTGCGCACCCAAGTTTGGATATCAATTTTAGTTTTCATAAGTTTCAACATTATTTTTGTACTAATTGGTCTTAAAAATTTTTGTCACTAAACTTGTGATTGTTAATTGTTAATTCATAAATACATTATGATAGTAGGTAAATCGCGCCATAGACCACAACCAAGTGCTCTACAATACTTAAAACAAAAATTTTATTTAACTACACACAACATTTATTGCAAAATACAAAAACACTCAACCATATTTCACCTTGACACATAAAAAATAATGGGCAAAACTTTGAAAACAATAACAAAACAAAAACTATAAAAACAAAATAATAAAACAACACATCACATACCAAAAATACACCAACAACCAACTTCAAACAAAAAATAGATACCACAAAACCCACTTAAAAACCAAACAACAAACCATCTTTAGACACCACCACCATCTAAAGTACTAACCAAAATAAGATTTACACTTATCGCATTTCATCCACTACTACATAAAAACATGTTTTTACGTTATAATTTAGGGTCAAGCTTAAAAAGCACGA
Source organism: Candidatus Bathycorpusculum grumuli (assembly GCA_009776805.1). Lineage (GTDB taxonomy): Archaea > Thermoproteota > Bathyarchaeia > Bathyarchaeales > Bathycorpusculaceae > Bathycorpusculum > Bathycorpusculum grumuli. Next base: position 3,535 of record WRNB01000066.1, read on the forward strand.
ACAACACTAATTACATTCGTAGAGGAGTTGTGGCTTGTTTGTTATGGGTCATGGTTTGTGGTGTTTCATGCCACAACTTCTCTACCACGCATAATTTTTGCTACAATACTAACAACAGTTTCAATAACCACTCCAACATTATTTAATTTTTACCACAAACCATCCACAATGTTGCTATCCAACACCAAAACTTCAAACCACCTACCCAAAACACCAACATACTACACTAAAATCTTTTTAAACCCTACACAAAAAACCAATCCATCCACACACAAACCCAACAACCTTACTTTTTTACCACTATTTTTCCCACATCCCACCAATCACTCTATTTCCTTTGCAATATTAAAACTGCTGTCAATCACATTTTACACAAACTTTCTCAATACCTCAATAACTTGTTCTTTATTCCCAAACACCAAAACCTTACTACAATGCAAAAACAGAAACAATATCCACACATTTTACTATAACCACCACATCAACATACAACCCACAAAACCACCAATCAACATACCAATATACAACAAAATACCACTTCTAACTCTCAAAACCTGTTCAATTAACCATTATCAAAACCCTACAATAACCCACACACACTTCATTTTCTCACACACCACATAACATCATTACTCTTTTACAGCCTTTATGACTTGCTACAGTTTTTCACAATCCATTCACCATTCTTTTTCGCTCCACTGCGTTCAAGTCTTCCATTTTTCTTGAACACATTTAATCTATACTCAACCTGTTTAATTGACAATCCCGTAATACTCGCAAGCTCACCTGTGGAAACATTTTTATTTTCTCGTATTAAACTAAGAATTTGCACATCTTCCGGTTTTATTCCCTCATTTATTCCCTCATTTATTCCCTCATTTATTCCCTCAATATTTTTCTCTCTTTCAAAAGTAAATTCAACCTCAAAAACACTTTCACCAACAGTGAATTTAGGCTCTTTTTTATCTTCATTTTTACACTCCGCCCTTATCTTGTCAATCCCACATCCCCACACCTCAATCTGCCCCGAACGAAAAAAAGTGTTGGCAATTAACGGATTATGTGGTGACGAGCGATGTTTCGAAAGCAATTTAATTAGTGTTAAATCGTGTGGAAACACGCCGTCATTCCAAATAATTACCCTATCAGAATAAACCTTGATTTGTATCGGTATGTTCGTTGAATAATCCCTATGCACAATAGCGTTCAAAACAGCTTCACGCATAGCCTCTCTTGGCACAGGAAAATCATCAATACGCTGCAGACCCTCATAGCGAATGTAACCCTTGAAATACTTGCTATAAAGCAATTCTATCACTTTATCTGCCATCATAATTATTGGACCGGTTACCTCATCTTGATATAAAAGTTCGCTATCCGTTTCAAAATACCCAATTTTGCAAGTGCAACCAAATACAAATTTGTTAGGGTTTTCGTGGAAAAGCAGCACCGCCGCACGGTTTAACTGCACTTTATTTGCAAGCTCCAAACTATTTAACAATTCACCATTTGTTATATCCAAATCTTTCTCTGTTAATCGTTTGCTTTTAATCGCCTTTTTGCGAAAATCCCGAAACGCTACAACATCTAAATCATCAGTTGTTACATCTGTCAAACCAACGCTATCCCAAGTTTTGCCGCGTTTTCTTAAAAGAAACTCCTCTAACGCGTTACCATTTAAACATGTCACATTAGAACCTGAACGCACATAATAACTGCCTTTATAGCTAATTGCGTCCGGATAAGGTTTAACTTCAATGCTGACAAATGGCTTACCGTCCTCGTGTTCCAAACGCACATCCGCAATAATGCCAAGATGCGTGGATATTTTCTTTGGAACATCATTTAAAACTTTTCCAGTTGTATGATTTTCCATAACTTTGCCCTTGTCATTCTTCCCAATTTTTAAGAAACCTCCGTCAGTATTGGCAAAGGCGCAAATCCACTCCAAGTATTCATCTTTCCACACGCTTTTCCAAACAAGTTTGTTGTGTTCCACAAGGTTCAAGCTTCCATTCTTAACCAATTCAGCAAAAACATCACACTGCCAATCAAAGGCTGTCGCAATATAGTTGTGATGGTATAGCAACTATATCATTCTAACACGCAACATTATAAAAGTTCAGTCCTATTTTGCTTTACATGTTATTCTTTTATGATTTTTATAGCTTGCTCGAGCTCGTCATGAGTTATAAGTTGCCGTTTGTGCAGTTCCTTAAGTACACCTATTTTGAACGCCAGTTCCAAACTCGCAGAATTTGACATGATACTCACCTAGTTTGGGTGGTTGCAACTATAAAAACATTCACTAAAATAGTAACCACACAAACTAAATACACACCATTTCCACAACCATACCAAACAATTCATCAAACATTACAAACTAATTACAAACAAAATACACTACAAAAAACACTACAAAATAAATAAAAATTTTTACAACCAATCAACTAAAAAACAGTTAAACCATAATTTACGAACCTAAACAATTTTAGCAAATAAATCTAACACCCATCTAAGGCATTTTTGACATATCCACAAATTTACACTAATGTTTTACACGATTTTTCAAGTTATAGCTTACTGTTTCTAACAAAACAAAAAAATAGACACAAAACTATAAACTTAAAAACCAAAACAAACTCATAAAAACAAAAACTATCACCAAAAACCACAAAAAACACAACAACAAACACCATTAAAAAATACATAAACTTTATGTTACATCCACACATAATTAGAAACTAGTTTAGCATTCACAAAAAATAATCAACTAATTAATTAACAGAGGAGAAAAAATTAGAGTGAGAACCTTTGGAACTCAGGCCATAGGAATTCGTGCCCCAATTATCCATGAAGGAGACGATTTAACTGAAATTGTTGTTAATTCTATAATTGAATATACTAAAGAAACAGGGCACACCATTTGCGACCACGACATAATTGGCGTAACTGAAGCAGTGGTTGCAAGAGCACAAGGCAACTATGCAACAATTACACAAATTGCTACCGACATCAAAAACAAGTTTCCAACAGGCCCAATAGGCATTGTATTTCCAATTTTAAGCCGCAACCGCTTCTCCATACTGCTAAAAGGCATAGCAGCAACAGGAGCCCAACTATATATTCAACTAAGTTATCCCACAGATGAAGTAGGCAACCATATCATAAACGATGAACAATTATATGCTTCAGGAATTAACCCCTACAAAGACGTATTCACTGAATCAGAATTTCGAAGCCATTTCCAAGACCTTAAACATAAATTCACAGCCATAGACTACGTAGAACTCTATCGCAACATAGGTAACAATGCAAAAATTATCTTAGCAAACGATCCCTGTGAAATTCTAAAATATACAAAAAACGTTATAGCCGCAGACATACATACACGCACTCAAACAAAACGTCGCCTACTGTCATGTGGAGCCAAACAAGTTTATGGTCTAGATGATATTCTCACCAAAAGCGTAAACAACAGCGGGTACAACGAAAAATATGGTCTTCTAGGCTCCAACAAAGCCACAGAAAACAAGGTAAAACTTTTCCCACACTCCTGTGATACATTTGTAGTCAAAGTACAAGAATTAATGTTTGAAAAAACAGGCGCAAAAATCGAGGTTCTTATTTACGGAGACGGCGCATTTAAAGACCCTGTTGGTAAAATATGGGAACTCGCAGATCCAACCGTGTCACCCGCCTATACAAATGGTTTACATGGCCTGCCAAACGAGCTTAAACTAAAATATATTGCTGATAACGAATTCGCTGACAAACGCGGAAACGAAGCAAAAAAAGCCATAATTGAACGTATACGCAACAAACAAAAAAACCTTGTATGTAAAGAAGAAAACGAGGGCACAACTCCACGTCAACTAACAGATTTAATTGGCAGTTTATGCGATCTTGTAAGTGGTAGCGGTGACAAAGGAACTCCTATCATATTAATTAAAGGCTACTTTGATAATTATGCTAACCAATAAAAAACAAGTCTAAAAGTAAACGTAACATCACGTATGATTGTACATGGCACAAACTAACGAAAAGAACAAAGAAAAGAGGCACAAAATTAACTGTGACTTAGTTGAAGCTATACTGATGATTCTCCACAAAGATGGTCCACAAACACTTGAAGAACTTGGGGAAAAAACAACCCTACACACCACAGATTTTAACCGGCAAGGCAAAAGGTTACACATCAAAAGAAAAAAACAGTTAGGACTAATAGCAACCTGTGAAGAAATGACAAGTAAAAACTGGATAAAGCTTGTTAACGAAACAAAATACGAGTTAACATACACAGGAATAGCAGAAGCACAAGAAACCATCAAAGCATACAAACAAGGCGCACACAGAATTCAAACACAACTACTTAGCCCATCAGCAGCAGCAAGAAATACCACCATAGGTTACACTGTAGTATCAATTCTTAAAACAGTAACAGGTCTACTTAGCGGTAGTGTTGGTTTAATCGCAGACGGCGCAGATGCCATAGTCGGTACAATAGCATCTGTACTTGTCTGGGCAGGCATAAAATTCAAAAAAGAAATCATAAGCACACTAACTGTCATCAGTCTCTTATTCATCGCCGCCATAGCTCTATTTTATAATTCTATCACATCCATATTTACCAACATTGCAGGTATAGCTCACACCATAAATATGCCCTACACTGTTATCACAATAGAAATCATAACCATCATAGCCATGTTCATACTTTTTTATTATCAACGTCTAATAGGTAGAAAAAACAAAAACTTTGCACTAATTTCTCACTCCATAGACAGTAAAAACAGCATATATTCAGCCATCGTTGTTATAATCGGCATTGTTTTTTCCATATTTGGCATATATTGGATTGATGCAATAGTAGGCACTATCATAGCTATCCGCATCACCCTTGACGGCATAAACCTAAGTCGTGAAGCATCCAAAACCATGAAAGGCGAAACACCCGAATACAGCAAATACAAACTGCCGTTTGAAAAACAAATCAGCCAACGCCGCACTGACATCTTCCAACACTGGATACTATATACCATATACAATGACAAACAAAGCACTAAACAAGAAATCATAGATTCACTAGAAAAAGCCTTCCAACCAAACTACATGCCTACATTGTTAACCGAAATCACATCCAGTGAAGACACAAATTTTGAAGTAAATTTTACAGAACTCATAACACCTCTAATTAAAAACGGCTGTATAACAACAATAACAGAAAAACCTGACACTTATAAACTCACAAAAAAAGGCAACAGTTACATCAAAAGCACAACCAACACGAAACACAACAAATAACAAACATAACTCATTTGTTCCAACACAATTATTCAAACAAAAACAGTTAACACCATTACAATTTAATTTCTCAATAAAAATTTAAACATGTTTTCATCAACCTTTAGTAGCAAGTCATCAATTAACAAGCAAAATTTGGACATTAACCTATAAAATTTGATTACAATCTACTGTAATATAGTGCATTAACTGTTTGTAGGCAATTGCTACAAGTAACCTCTGAAAAAACGTTTTTAAATGGCTAAAAACAAAATGAACCTTACATAAAAATATAATTCAGACTGTAGCAACCACAATAAAATTCTCCAAAAACAACAATAAATGTACATACACAAATATACAAATATAACACATAGTGTTTAACAATAATGCACTTAATGTTTTTGTGCAGTTTGGATTACGGATTAATTGATGAAAACGTTTTAATTTTAAAATTAACTAAACTGATTAGGTACAGGTATTGTGTGGTAAAAAGTTGTGAAAACAGTTCATAATGTAATTTTCAATAATTCGTCTGACATGAGTGTGGTATGTAATGAGTCTGTTGATTTGGTGGTTACTTCGCCGCCTTATCCGATGATTGAAATGTGGGATAAGATTTTTTCTGATCAAAATCCAGCTATTAGTGAAGAGCTTAAAGCTGGTAATGGTAATCGAGTTTTTGAATTAATGAATCAAGAGTTGGATAAGGTTTGGCGAGAGGTTTATCGTGTTTTGAAAACTGGCGGGTTTGCTTGTATAAACGTTGGTGATGCGACTCGAAAAATTGGGGATGAATTTAAGCTTTATTCGAGTCATTCCAGAATTCTTGAGTATTGTATCAAGTTGGGTTTCAGTTCTTTGCCTGGAATTTTGTGGAGGAAACAAACTAATGTGCCAAATAAATTTATGGGTTCTGGAATGCTTCCAGCAGGTGCTTATGTAACTTTAGAGCATGAGCATATTTTAATTTTAAGGAAAGGTAATAAGTGTTGTTTCAAATCAGAGGAGGAAAAACTTTGGCGAAAGAAGAGTGCTTTCTTTTGGGAAGAGCGTAATCTTTGGTTTTCAGATACTTGGGAAGATCTTAAGGGTGCAAGGCAGAAAAATATTGATAAACAAATCAGGGAGAGAAGTGGTGCGTATCCTTTTGAGTTGGCTTATCGTTTAATTAACATGTTTTCACTCAGGCAAGGTACTGTTTTAGATCCTTTTTTAGGCACTGGAACAACTATGTTGGCTGCAATGGTAGCAGGAAGAAATAGTGTTGGTTTTGAAATTGATTCTGATTTTGCTAAACAATTATCGGCGAGATTTAATGAAGTGGTTGAGTTTTCTAATTATTTGATTGAAAATAGAATAAAGAATCATCTTGATTTTGTAAAAGAAAGATCAATCACGCATGGTGTTTTAAGTCATATAAACAAAGTATATGGTTTTCCAGTAATGACAAGTCAAGAAGTAGAAATAGAATTTAGCGAATTAAACAAAATTGTAGAAAAAAACAATGAATTTGAGATAGAATACAAAGAAACACCAACAATGAAATTTGACGAAACAATAATTTTCAAAAAGAAAACAAAAAACCGATAAACAAACTACAACACACACAAAAAAACAAAACACCCCTTCAACCAACAAACACCAAATCACCACCATTAGTACAACTAACACTTTACTAGTCTTTTAAATTTAAACCTTACAACACCAACATAAACTACCAACACAACCCACAAACAACATTAAACAACATCCAAACTATCTGAAAGTACGAGTTAAAAATTGGATAATTAGAAATATTAAACAATAAAAATATAAAAACGTTTCCAAAATATAAACTTTTAGAATTATTTACAATACCTAAAAATTTGTAACCTATTTTTCAGGCAGTATCCTCTCTCATTTTGTGCAATAATATCATATCTCACGACTTTTTGAATATTGTTTATCTTGTCTGATTTATTAGTTATAGTTCTTTTACGCGTCTATTTGATTGGCATTTCATGTATTACATATTGTAGTTATTATCTATACAGTCCATATTGTCTAATGTAGTAAGTAGCTAGAGCCCATAACGTTTTTGTCATATAAAAATTATATAATTGAATAGCTTAAAAATTGCACTTGTAAAATTTATGAAAAACATTAGAGGTATAATAGTTCTGGTGCAAAACTTAAGCTATTCCACTAATATAATGTTTGTTTTAGATATTTTGGTTCGTATGGTTTGGTATGGAAGAAAATCTATCGATTTTTGTCCCAAAATTTCTATTCATCATTGTTTTTGTTGTTTGCAACAGTTTTTTTGCTGTGAAATATAAAAGCGGCCGCTACAATTTCTACTATTAAGAGTATCCCATTTACAATAGTCCACTTATCAACTAGTGTTCTTTCAAGACTCATATCTTCAGTAAGCAAAAACACTACAATATTCACAATAGCTATCACCACTACAGCCACTAACCACACAACACGACGTTGCACAAATCTTTTACCACCATCATCATCACGCTGCTGATTACCCATATTTTCACCACCAGACGATACAACCGTAACATTATCATTTTTTTGCGTCTCGTCATCTTTATCTTTCTTCTTAATCAATAAAGCACCCACAGTTACTACAACAGCAAATATAACACCTATTACGCTAAGAACCAAATTTACAACTGCCCACATATCCACAGTTACAGGATCAGTAGGAATAACACTAGATGTTGGAGAAGGCGATAAAGACGGAGTTGGTAACACAGATGGCGAAGGAGAAGCAGAAGGCGAAGGAGAAGCAGAAGGCGAAGGCTTTGGGGTAACAGTTGACGTTTGTGACCATTGTGCAACATAAGTAACATCACCAGTCACAGTTGCAGATCGAGTTGGAGACCAGCCGATAAAGTTCCAACCAGTAGCACCAGTAACTGTTGGCTCACTTGGAGTTACATCACCATAATGCAAGCCACGGGTAGTTTGAGTAGTAAATGTACCATGTGCACCAGGCTCATAAGTTACTGTATAATCAGACTGAGACCACACAGCATACAACACCTCATCACTATAAATAGTAAACGTAGAATCAGCTGTAAACGTCACCGAAGATGCAGTAGCACTTCTAGACCAACCAAGAAAAATATATCCATTTCTAACCAAGCTACCCTGATCCAAAACAGTTACTACATCACCAGAAACATACCTATTATAATCCACAGGAGCTACACCGCCAGTGTTACCATTACCTCTATAAATAACAGTAAACTCATCCTCATCATCAATATCCTTCCAAGTTGCTGTGTAAGTTGTATCAGCACTAGGAAAAACACTTGGGATAACAGGGTTCCAGCCATTAAACAAATAACCAGTGTTAGCAGTAACACTAGGAGCAACCAATGAAGCTCCAATAATACCTGATATTTCCAAAACATTTTCCATCGCGCCATCAACAATACCTTTAGACTCGTCCTCACTAACAAAAGTCACTGTAACCGTCTGAATAAGTCCCTTAACATAGTAAGCCTCAAACTCACTACCACCAACAGCCACAGACGGCCAACTAGATGGAACCGTATGATCCAACACATAACCCGGATACCTATCCACATCAAGAGCATCAACA
>WRNB01000067.1 GCA_009776805.1 Candidatus Bathycorpusculum grumuli
TTGTTAGGGGTTTTTTTGTTGTGGTGTTTTTGGCTTTGCGTTTGTATTTTAAGATTTTGCAGCGGTTGCGTGAGAGGGGTTTGGTTGGTGTGGTGTCTGTTNGGGAGGTTTTGTTTGTGTTGTCTAAGGTGCGTGTGGTTGTTGAGGTTTGTGGGCGGGAGTNTTTGTGTGTTTTGCCTAAGAGGNCTGAGGAGGTTTTGGAGGTTTTTTCTGATTTGCTTAAAATTCCATAGGGGTAACTTTGGAAAGTTACGGTTATAAAACGTTTTATTGTTTCATGTTTATTTCAGCATCAGCTTGCTGATAACATTGTCTTTTATGAAAAATATTTCTTGAATGTATTTAGCTCGCGTGATTATACAAACACAAACATGCATATACATTATGATTTGTTAAGCAAAAACAACAAAAAAATTTAATTTTTAACGAAAAATGAACCGGCCAAAGATACATTTTTACGAGAGCTAAATACATACTTTAACTTCAACTTGTATCAAATGTTAAAAATAAACATGTGGTTGCTATTCATCAGGTTCCCACTACTGTAGTGTTTTACAACATTTTTACACACATACAACGTTATCATTACTTACCATTTTTCACAACCAAAAAAATTGCAGAAAAACAACTATAGCTGTTTACAAATGAAAAATAACACTACATACTCATGATGAGTAGTAACAATACGTGTTCAATATTCAACAAAAACATGTTTCAACTATTCAGTTTCAACCCAAATCTAACAGCTCACACTGTTTTTACACATTAAAACTAACTATGTAAATATATAGATTCATAATGGTTAAAAACTCATAAAAACACATGAGCTAAATTCATACAAAAATAAAAAAAAGTTTTTATCGTTTTTTAACAGATTTGTTTTCCACAATGAGTGCAAAAAACTGCGCCAGCTGAAACAGAAGTGCCACAGTTTGGACAAAAATTAGGCCCGTTTGTATTTGGCACTGATTCAGTTGAAGTTGATTGTGTATTTGGAGGTAGCGTGCAACTGTATGCTGATTTAGTTGGGCTTTCTTTGAGTGAGAAGAAAGCAATAGTTAAGAGTATGTACGCAATGAAAACCAAAACTACACCAAAACCTATTATTATTGTTAGTATTGCACCAAACCAAAGAAACGTCCCTGCTGTGTAAAATAATTTTTCGCCTGAACGGTCACCTAGTGTGTCGAAAGCTTTTCGTAGGTTCGTTGCCATTAACAACATAAAAACGAATGCTATGATAAGTAAAACTATTGTAGCCATAATACCAAGAATTATGCCGCTAACAAAACTTGCAATGCCACCACCATAATAACCGGCTCTAATTACACTATACCAAACAACATCAAGTGTAGCAACAGCACAAATTACCCCGATTACGCCAAAGATTATACCTTTAAGTACGCTATTAAATATGTTGTCATCTTTGTAGTATTCAGATAGCCCTTTCATACCTATAAAAATAAGGATTGCACCAATTATATTTACACCCGGAATTATCATCAGTAAAGAACCAATTGCAGTTAAATTTTTGCTTAATTCGAAATCGCCCATTTTATTTTTACCTGACGAGAGGTATACACATTCTCAAATAATAACTTATTGCTGTTTCAAATTTTGTATGGTGTCCAGAAATTATTTCGCCATCAATATTTTTTTGTTTTTCATGTTTTTTCACCATTCAAACAATTTTGCCACCAAACCCAACCAAACCCAGACCACCACTTACAAACAAACGACAAACTATGAGTCTACACAATATTGAAATTAAACAACACATGCAGCTTCTCCTCACTATACCACACAACAAACCCAACATGTCTAAAAAATAGCCGAAACTATGAACAAAAATTAAAAACTAACAGCTCCGAAATATTTAAATGATAAAAACATAAAAATGTTTCTAAAACACAAACTTTTAGAATCGTTTGCAACAACAAAAATTCTGTGACCTATTTTTCAGACAGACTCCCACGCGAAAAGATCTAAAACCCTGCAAATCACCAGTCAGTGGTTTACCCGCTAACAGGTTAATTCCCAAAGTTTCCAATTCTCTTAAAACCCCAACTCGCACTGACTTATCTAAAATAGTCGAACTGTTTATGAAAACGTTTGGAATAGATGAAATCAAATTTCTTCTTCATCAATACCCAATTCTTCCAACATTTGCTTATGGGTATGGACACGACCTTCAGCAATGTCCTTTTCACCCTGCTCAATATCCTTCATTAACTCTTTATCACTCAAAATCTCCAAAGCCTCCCTTAACGACTCAACCTCTAAACGAAGCTTGGGAAACTCTTCAACAACTGCTTTAATACTCTTCTTTTCTTTCTCGGTGAAAACAGCTCCAACCATCTAAAACACCAACATTAATGACACTCTACAAAATATTGAGTTTCCTAAACAACAATTCTTTACCATTTACAGAAATGCACACGCGGTTTCTGTTTCTAAATATGTATTATTCATGTTTTGAAGGCGGAGTTTTTGTTGACATTAGTTGCAATGAATGCTATTTGATTGGTGAAAGTGGTGTCCAAAAAAGGTAAGACAAAAAAGAAACAACAGAAGATGAGAATTAACTATAAGTCTCCTAATATGTTTTGTTATAAATTTAATATAATAGTTGATTTGTATGAATGTTAACAAGTTAAGGCATAAAGTAAATCAGGTCATGTAAAGTTGATGACCACGACTGGTGTGGTTGTTCCTGTGGATGTTATGCAAAAAATTGGCGTTTTGACCAAGAATTATGAAAAATGGTGTAACGGTAAGGTGGATTATTTAGAGTTACGGCGGTGTCTTACAAGGTGTTGGTCATGTCATGGATTGGCTCATTTGTTTTCATACTTTTAGTGTTGTTTGGAATTTTTAAAACGTGAGGAAGGGAACCACATACAGAGGGATAGTGCTCCGGCCGGGATTCGGACCCGGGTCTTCGGCTCGAAAGGCCGGAATACTTGACCGGACTATACTACCGGAGCATCTAAAGGCGAAGCATCAAGCAAAATATAACTTCATATGAATAAACTTTGCCCTTCTAAAATTGAGCTTTCAGTTTTTAGTTTTTTGTTGTTTGATTTTTTTGGGTTTGAAGAGGAATGCTGTTATTTGTTCAACTAGTTTTATTTGGTTTTGTTGGGTTTTTTCCAGTTCTGTGATACGTTTTTCTATATCTTTTGTAATGTTTTTGTTTTCAATACGGTTTGCACTACGAAACATGAGCATCATTTTGAAAACTTCTGAAATAGCTTTTTGTTGTTCTTCTATAGGTGCAGGTTTTACACCTGTACAAATAAGAATTAAATCAATGTAATGTTCTTTTATTTTTAATTCAGCATTAACCGATGGGTCTTTAATGAGTGCAATGTTTAATGGATTTTGTTTGCCTAATTCACTGGCAGTGGGGAAACGAATTATGATGTCTCCTCTTATCCATGATGTAATAAATTCGTCAACGAAACTGTGCACATCTTCTTCACTGTAAAGTACAGTTGATGGCTCAGACTTCTTTTTTATTTGAACACGAAGTATTTTGTCTTCAGAATTTTTGTTGTTTTGTGCCATTTTGTTTCCTTCCACTGTAAATACATTGTTAACTCATTTTAAGCATGACTAGTATATAAGAAAAGCATACATAGATCGTTAAAAAGAACTTTTTGTTTCATAGGGAATATTGCCTATGATTTTTACTGTTGCTTTTTCAACTGATTCACGATTTTGTACATCAGTGTAGACGCGGATGATATTCATAAAACCTTTAAGTGTCTCAAAAATTTTTGAGCTGTCACTGAGTTTTTGTAAGTCGCGTTTGCCTTTTGTGTTTTTAGTGAATACTGGAATTTCTGTAGATTCCACCATAACTGCTTTATGATATGGAACTGAGGGTACTGTTGGTACGTCGATAATTACCTTTTCAAGGTCTACATTTGCTTCCTTTGCAATTTCACTTCTAATTTGTATGCGATAGTTTTCTTTGCCAAACAGGTTAGTTGCCATATCGTCTTTCTCATAGTATGTACGTTCATAGACGCATTTTAGCATTTTACGGCGTTCCAAATTTTCTATAATGGTATGGGATGCTTTACATTTTTTTAATGCTGCCCAAACAGTATAATCGTCAAGTTGTAAGTATTCTTCGGGCGTTTTAAACGATGTTAATCCTAACTCGTCATTGGCTTTGTCCATGGCGTCTGCAAGCATAATTTGTGCTGCTCGTCCCATGCGGTGGAAATATATACTTTTGAAAGATTCAATGCGTGCAATCATGAATGCTTCTAAAGCTGAAAGCGCACCCAGTTCAACAGCCAAATTTTCGCCTAGAATGTCAAGAGCATGAATTAGTCGATAGACATCTATAAAGCCATATTCAGCACCTGTATGATATGTGTCTCTTAAAATGAAATCCATTTTATCAACATCAACAGCACTACTTATTATTTGGTCAAGAAACGCTTTTTCGGGTTTGTGCATTTTTCCTACTGCAAGTTTGCCCGTTTCAGCAGGGGTATATCCTATTTTAGAGAGTTCGTCTGCTATTTCGCTTTTTTCAACAATCCATGATGTTATGTCTTCATGAGTTTTTTGTAAATTTTTAAGCAGTAAATGTTCAAAGATGTGTGAAAAAGGACCATGCCCGCAATCGTGCAGTAATGCGCTAATTCGTGTCATGTCTGTTTCTTCTTCAGTGACTTTTTGGGAGATGTGTGGGTTATCTAAAGTGTTGCCTGCTAAGAACATTACACCAATGCAATGTTCAAAACGTGTGTGATTAGCTCCTGGATACACGTATTCGGATCCTGCTAGTTGTCTTATTCTGCGTAGTCTTTGCATTGGATATGTATCAATTATGTTTTTTTCTGCTTGTGTAATGTACACGTAACCGTGTACTGGATCTTTAATTTCTCCCCAGTAAGCTTTTGGCATAACATTGCGCCTTTTTTGTTTATAAACTATCTTTATGTATGGTTCCATATAACGTTTAATACTGAATTTGGACAATTAATGGTTAAGGGTAATTATTTGTATTAAATATTTTAAATGAATTGTATAGGCAATTAAAATTGGCGTGTAGGCTATTGGCTAACTTTATGATGTTGGTTGTTTTGGGTTTTGGTTGTTTACGTAATTGTTTATTTTTTGTTGGTTTTTTTGTTATGTAGTGTGGTCTTTTTTGTTTAGTGGTTGTGTTGTTTGGTGTTTGTTTTTGTGGTAATTGTTTAATAGACTTTAGTACTCATTGTTGTTTTCCTTTTTATTTGTGTAGTTGGTGTTTTTTTGTGTTTTTATTTGTTTATTTTGATTGTTTGATGGTGTTTATGTAAGGTTTAAAAATACAAAAAATATAGGTGTTAAAGTCCAACATGTTTAACATGGGTTTTTATGAATTTTGTAAATCTAATTTTCAAGTTACCTGACTATATTGTCTATTTTTTACAGTTTGATGGGTGAAAGAGTTTAGTCTTCTCTCCATTTGAACAATTTTACTGCCAAGATGAAGATGACTAAAGTTATTATGCCTAATACTGCAATATCTATGAGTGCATTTGGTATGTTGTTGTAAACCATGACATTGTTTAGGCCTTCTGTAACATAGAATAGTGGTAGACCACGTGCGATGATTTGTAGATATTCTGGCATGGTACTTATTGGGAAAAATGTGCCTGCTAAAAACATCATTGGAAAGGTTACAATGTTGCCTATGACACCTGCTGTTTCTGGATTTTTAGCTATTGTGCCAACTAACATGCCTAATGAAGCAAATAATGTTGGGCCTAAAATCATGAAAGGTATTAACCATGGTGATAGTGTGACATGTGCTCCGAAAGCGAAAACTCCTACACCAACCATTAGTAAAAAGCCTGCTACTGATAAAACAATGTAAAACAGTATTTTAGCGATTAGCCACTCCATTTTTGTTAGAGGTGTTAACGATAATTGTTTGAAGAGTTTATTTTTCTTGTAATCTGAGGAAATGTTGACTAATGAAAACATTGGGTTTGTTAGAATGGAGAAACCAATTAAACCTGGAACTAAAAAATCGATGTATGCTGTTTGTGTTGTGCTGACGGTCGCTGAAGTTAGACCTATTATCATGGTACCGTTGAAATGTTGTAAATTAAAGTAATTGACATACCCATTAATAGTTCCACTGACAATATTGCTTGTGCTGGATGCTGGGCTTCCGTAAACTGTAACATTAACTTGTTGTCCTAATATGTAGTTTTCTGTGAAATTTGTGGGGATAATTATGCCGTCTGACGCTGAATGTGAAGATAGAAAGTCCTGAAAATTTTCTGAAGTATTTACTGTAATAACTCTAATTGTTGTGGATTCGTTTAAAGCTGTAAGAAAATCATCACCAATATTTTGTCCAAAAGCTCCTGTATCTTGGTTTTGTGTGTAAACATTTATTGTTCCTGTTTCTCCACTGAAAATGGCTCCAAAAATCAGAATTAAGATAACTGGAAAAATTAAACCAAAGAATAACCCAAATTTGTTTCTCAAATAACCTACACTAAATACTTTGAAATCTGCATAAATACGTTTACTGCTAACCATGGTTAACGGCGTCCTTTTTTGTTTGTTTTCTGTCCTGCGTCTTCTTGTTCATCAAACGGTTCTTTTACTAGATTTATAAATACATCATCAAGACTGTCTTGTCGCGTCTGAATTTCGCCCCACGGCATTCCTGATTGCTCAGCAGCTGCTAACGCCGCTAACATGTCTATTTTCTTTTTTAAGTGTATAATAATTTTTTCTTTAGCTTTATTGTATTCTACCTGTAGTTCAGTATTTTCTTCAATGTACTTGGCAAGTTGTGGGGTTCCTTGAATTTCTAAATGCTCACCTGAACCATGTTGTTGAATGATTTCTTCAGTGGTGCCCATGGCTACAATGTGACCATGATCCATAATGGCTACTCTATCTGAGAGTTGTTGCGCTTCATCAAGATAATGAGTAGTTAAGATGATTGTTTTTCCCTTTGTTTTTAATTTACGGATGACTTCCCAAATAGCACGTCTAGCGTTAGGATCTAATCCTGTAGTAGGTTCATCAAGAAAAAGCAGTTCAGGTGAATTTACAAGTGAAAGAGCTAGCCCAGTTTTTTGTTTTTGACCTCCTGAAAGGCTTTCAAAAACATGCATTTCCATGTCGTCAAGTAGAACTTCTTTTAAAATTGCGTCAGCATCAATTTTAACATTAAAAAGTGTTGCATAATATTTAATTGCTTCTTTTGGAGTGGTTTTTTCAAAAAAAGTAAATTCCTGTGGGATCACTCCAATTTTTTTATGAATTTCATAACCGTTTTTCCAAGGGTCTAATCCAAGAATTTTTACTTCGCCGCTGTCACGTTCACGAAGTCCCTCCATTATTTCTATGGTAGTAGTTTTTCCTGCACCATTTGGGCCAAGCAACCCAAAGACTTCACCTTGTTTAACAGTGAAAGAGATGCCGTCAACTGCTTTAAGGCTGCCATAACTTTTCTTTAGGTCTTTTATTTCTATGGGAAACATTTTTTTGCTCCTTTAGTTTGTGATTGGTTCTTCCTACTTTTGGATGGGTCTTGATTATTTTGCCAATATATATTATATGCGTTTTTGTTATAGGTTATTAAATGTGTTGATAACCATATTTCAAAGGGTTGGTTAATAAATATCTTGAACTATTCGTTATACTATTTACGGTGTTTTGTCCAAGTTATTTTTGAATTAATCCAAATATAGCGTATTTATGTTACAATTCGGCTTAGCTAAAACAAAAACAGGCAAAAATTTTACACGTTTTGCAAAGAATTTCACTTGTAAGAATCATAATTTTTTGCCATGTTTGTGCATATACAGGGGTTTGGTAGAAAGACTCTTTTTTTGTATGTTAGTTTTTGATGTATGCGCAAAAATGTGTGGTTGTATTGAAAAAATGTGGATGGTCATTAGTTTTAATATGCATGTTGTATGTGCATAAAGCCATGTAGAATTTAGTTTTTATATATTTTCGTTTAAAATACGATTTGTTGTGTTTTTATTTATGTTGTTTACAATCATCATAACAAGTTCTTCAGGGGAAATATATCTCGGACCCTGCTTATGAAAAATCCTAAATTCTGCTATTTTAACTGCAAAATTAACTCTTAACATATAATAATCAAATTTTAAAGCTGACTTTTTTTGAGCCACATACCTGTAATAACGAATAACACAAAAAAAATCCAGCATAGTTTGTCCAGTTTTAAGCGCACTTAATGTTTGATCAATTTCTTCCTCATCAAGAAAATTAAAACCATCTCCCTCAGCTATACCAAACTCAAAAATAACTTCACTGTTTGGAATAGTAGGAATAGAAATTTCTTCAAAACAGAATGACTTTCTATTTAAATTTTTAAAAGTATCAATAAGCTCTTGTTGAAGCTGCTTACTATTAAGCATTGAAGAAAAAATTTTAAAAAAATGAACATTAACAGGGAAATTATCATATTTACCAAACATTAACAGACCCAGTTATGTTTTAATTTTTATTTTTCTAATTTTTTCTAAACTATTCAACACTTCTGAAAGGGCAATACTCAAACTTTGTACTTCTTCAACATCTTCAGCTTTCTCGATTTTATCTTCAAGCACTTGAATCTTTGTTAGAAGTGTATTTTCAAGTTTATCATAAATCGTATTTGTTTGTGATGTTGTTTGGTCTTGTGTTTGCTCGCCTTCCTTTACAACTATTACTTTTTTCTGATCTTGTTCACACCAAAGTGTACCATCTTTGAATCTAAATAAAGGTGAAGAACACGCTGGGCATGAAAGATCTGTTAATGTTACCCCTTGCCGTAGCAAGTCTGCCATACGTTTTATTGCTGTATCATCTTTGTTTGGTTGCAAATAAGCACCTCAAAGTTAAATAAGTGTCAAAAGCTTATATAACTTAGTTGTTGTGTTTTTTGTCATTAAAAAGGGATTTATATGGTGCGGAAGAAAAAAGCTGAGGAGTATGAGGCTAAAATTCAACAAGCTTTAAGTGTGCTTAGTGAGGTTTCAGAGGACAGTACTACACCACGAAATATACGGCGTGCTGCCAAAGATGCAATGAATGAATTACAAAGTCCAAGCTTTACTCCAGCTGTAAGGGCTTCAAATGCAGTATCCCTGCTTGATGAGATTCTACAGGATCCAAACATGCCTCCGTATACACGTGTGAAACTCTGGAACGTTATGAGCTTTATAGAAGCTATAAAAGATTAAATTTTTCCCTAAAACTATTTTTTCTATATTTTTTGTCTGATTGTTATTTATCAAATTTTAAAATAGTTTTTACACAAAGTTTACAGTAACTGTTTTTTTTATTGGTTATTGTTTGTATATCAGAAGATTAATATTCAGCAGAAGCATATAGCATTATTTTTTACTTATAAATCACTATATACAATTTTTTTCTATAGAATTATTATTTTTGAAATAAATAAATGAGAATAAATATAATAATGACCTATTTTGCTGTAAACACACTAACAGTTGGAATCTGTTAAGTAGTGCCTCTTAGAGCTTGTTGATAATTAATTTGACTGTTTAATTCTGTGTAGAATGAATATTAGACCTCATCAGAATTTATAAATAGTGAGAAATTGTCTAAAAACCAGGTTACAAAATTTTTTGTATTACACATAATTCTAAAAAATTTATATTTTAGAAGTATCTTTATGTTTGTGGTGTTTAAATATTTTTGACATACAGTTTTTAATTTTGACTCATAACTTCGGTAGTTTTCAGACAGTCTGAGAGTGTTTTTTGTGTGTTGATTGGGTGTTGTGTTGTGTTTTGTAGGTGTATGTTGTAATTTGGTGTTTTATTGTTGTAGGTGTGTGAAAGTTTGAGAGATTGTATTTTGTGATTTTGTAAAATTTTAGCTATTAATGGGTAATAGTGTTCTTGTTTTCTTGATAATCAGTTTGATTGACAGATTTTAGAACGGACATGTTTGTTGTTTATGTTGGTTTTTGTTTGTTTATTGTTACCAAAAGATTATTACATTTGGGTTGTTTGTTTGTGTGTGAATGTTTATGCCTCTTGCCTTTATTATTGGAACTGCAGGTTCAGGGAAAAGTTTTTTCACAGCAGCATTTAGTGAGTGGTTAAAGATGTCCAAACAGGATGTTGCTGTTGTTAATCTTGATCCTGGAGCGTTAAAGTTACCTTATTCACCTGATGTTGATGTTCGTAATTATGTTGATGTTGGAAATTTAATGGAAACGTATGGTTTGGGTCCAAATGGCGCATTGATTATGGCAGCTGATCTTATTGCGGACGAAATTGAAAATTTAACTCGTGATATTGAGTCAACTAATGCTGATTTGGTGCTTGTGGATACGCCTGGACAGATGGAATTGTTTGCTTTTAGAGCAAGTGGACCTTATATTGTAAATGAACTTACGCGTGACCCTAAAGCATTGATTTATCTTTTTGACGCCGTGTTTTCTATTAACCCATTGAATTATGTTTCAAACATGTTTTTGTCAGCGGCTGTTTACAATCGTTTCTTTCAGCCTCAATTACACGTTTTATCAAAATATGATTTGGTTCCTAAGAGAGATGCTAAAGCAATAACTGATTGGTCTGCCAGCCCAATGGCTCTTGAGGATGCAATTGAGGCAAAACTTGAAGGATCGAAACGTGTTTTTAGCCGAAATATGATGAAGGCCATAAATCAGTTAGGTATGAAATTCCTACTTATGCCTGTTTCTTCAAAAACCAATGAGGGTATGACTAACGTTAACACAGTGCTTGAACGCATATTTACAAGCGGTGAAAAATATACAACATAACCTGTTTTTATAGGCTTAGCGTTACAGTTATAAATATTGTTTGTGCCAGTGACACCACATCGCAACAATTTGATGATTCCGCCAACATATCCAATGCTTAACAGTTTTCACAGTTTAAACAAAACACACACAAAACCACAAAAACACACACAACACCCTACTTAACCATACAAACCACGCTTTTTTTGTATGTGTTTAGCTCGCGTGAACATACATACATAAACACATGTGTGTTGTCATGTTCGCTGAACGGAAAATAACATAAAAACTTTAATTACAACTTAAAACAAGCAAGGGAAAACTCTTTTTTCACTAAGAGCTAAATACATACCTTTTTTGAGAGTTTTCACTTATAGAAGATGGTGCTATTGTTTGAATTTGAGTGAAAACCTCGAGTACTGTCAAATTTTTCCACAGATTTAAAAAAGTATCAACCACCATTCACATTTAGAAACCACTTTTACTCTACACATAAACCGCCATAAATAATGACGAGTGTTACTATTATCCTGCTCAATACTTTTGATATACAGTAAATCGCCGTTTTGCAGTCTACTTGCAAGCAACTTATACGCCGAACGGTCAAAATCCCTGCCCGATTGCTTGTCCACAAAGATATTATGCAGCGGTATATGCAACTCATTCATTGCAAAAATTTGTCTGCCGTCATTTTGCTCTTTACTCGAAACCCAAACATATTCATATATTTCCATTACAATCACCTCTTTTTGCCTTTACCACAACATCAATTATCGGTCGTCAATATTTTTCGGGCAAAAATTGACTTTTTATGAAAAACATATTATAAATTAAACATAATTAAGTAATGGGATGTGGCAAAATGCCTGACGATATAGCGGAAAATCAAAATAAAATCGTGTTATATTCTACTGAAAACGATAACGTAAATGTAGATGTCTATTTTCAGGACGAAACTTTTTGGCTTACCCAAAAAGCTATGGCGAACTGTTTAATGTTGAAGCGCATACCATACATACCATTTACACGAAATTTATAAAACAGAAGGATTAGAAAAAAATTTCAACTACTCGAATTTTTCGAGCAACTCAAAAAGAAGGTAATCGCAACGTTGAAAGAGACTTCCAATATTACAATCTTGATGTTATAATCGCTGTCGGTTATCGCGT
>WRNB01000068.1 GCA_009776805.1 Candidatus Bathycorpusculum grumuli
GTGGCTTTGGGGGTGGCTTTGTCTGTTGTTACTTTGGGGGATATTGAGAATTGGTTTCGGCACGATGGATACAAGACAATGTAAATTTAAGCTGCTATAAAGAAAAAATTGTTATAGCGATATCTCCGTGAAAATCATGGTTCAGAGTCCAGAGTGCCCATAAAATTTCATTTTTATACGTATCAAAAACATAAGCTACAATATCCCCAACTCGGCTGAGCCGAAATCAAAACGAACAAAATTTTTACACACTTTGCAAAGAATTTTACCCGTAAAATACTACTATCATGAATTATTGCATGCTACAACTATCAAGGATGTTTTTCCCATATGTCTATAACCTGTGCACAAACACTATAGCAATTTTTTTGCGACATCAGAGTAAATATTTTGGTTGTAAAAATCCTATAAACTCATTATTTTTATAATCGAACAATAATTCAGATCATTTTGAAAAATGATTATTTTAGAAGTATTGTCTAAAAAATGTTTAACATTTGAATTGTAACGTATATAACCTGAATTCCCGAAAAATTTATACCTACAGTATGTATTTGGTTTAAAACATCGTTAAAAAGCAATAAGAAGCCTAAATTGAATAAAACGTTGTGAGTGGGATAGTTTGTGTAGGTATAAAATTTATACTTACAACAAGTAACGCTTTTGCCCATTTTAAACGTCTTTTTACGGTTTAGCAGTATTTTAAGCCGAACGTAAAATGTAGGTATAAAAACTCGGGAATTTAGGATATAATGCAAAGTATTACACATATGTTTAGTTATTTAATAAGTGTTTGCTGATATATATTTTATAAATAAAACATGTTTTAATAGAAAATATCACAACTATAACTGAAAACTATGTCTTAAAATTTAACTCTTCCAACATAAATAACACAAAATAAACATCAACTTTTAATCCACAACCCAAAAACACAAAACACCAATGCATAAACCATTACTCTTCAAAACCACAAATCAATAATTAAAACACAAAAATCACACAAGGCAAACATATTTAATCAATAACTTCACTTTTTTCTTTGTTTAAAAGTTTCATGACTTCTTGCTCTAATAATTTTTTTAGACACACCGACAGATTTTTCGATAGATTTTTATTACCTTAATAGCCATTAACCTAAAAGTGGAGATTAGAACAATATATGAAAATGGCAAAAAGAATCATATTTTGGATGTTCATTGTTTCTGCCATTTTATTATGTAACTGTTTGTTGCCTCAACTAGTTATAGCTCAAAACACTATAGCAACTATCAAAGGTTTTAGCATGCCATTTAAAATTGTTGTTAACCCCAGTGGCACATATGCATATGTTACAAATGGCGGTACTGGTTCGGTTTGGGTTATTGATACAGTAACAAATGAAGTTGTCTCCAAGATAACAAAGGGAAATGACCCCTTTGGCATGGATTTTACACCTGATGGCAAATATCTCTACATTACAAATGGGGGAAGTGACACTGTTTGGGTGGTGGATACACACACAAACACTGTTGTAGAAACAATACCTGTTGGAAATGGACCTCATGGTTTAGCTATAAATCCTAAAGGCGATTTTGCATATGTTACAAATTTCGGTGGACATACTGTGTCAGTGATTAGCATAGCATACAATAAAGTTGTGGGCACTATGACTGTTGGAAATAATCCACAAGGAGTAGCTTTTACACCAGATGGCAAGTATGCATATGTTGCATGTTTTGGCCTTGGAACGGTCTCTGTGATAGATACAACTACCAGTTCTGCAATAGCTTCAATATATGTTGAATCTGGCCCTATTGACGTTACGTTAACACCTGACGGCAAATATGTGTATGTATCAAATTCTGGGAGCGAATCAATTTCTGTAATCAACACAGAAACAAACACTGTAACATACACAATAAGAGGTTTTTTACAACCATTTGATGTTACCATTACAGCAGATGGTACAACAGCTTATGTAGCAAATGGTAGTGAAGATTGGATATCAATATTGAACATTGCTACAGGTGAAATAACGGGTAAAATACCAGTTGGAAAAGGCCCTTATGGGATAGCATTAACTCCTGATGAAGCATTCTTATATGTTGTGAATTTTTACGGTCCAACTGTTTCAGTTGTTGATTTAGGCAAAAGTAAAGAAACAGGTAATGTAAATTCAATACCGCCCAAGACACCATGGTTAATTGTAAATCGGTTTTCCATGCCAACTTTGGGTAACAATATTAATTTTGCAGTGAACAACACATATGCAGATGCAGAGTTTAAAGATGACATGTGGATTTTTACGGATTTACGTGTTGACGGTTCGTTACCAATTGAGCAGTTTAAGGTTTCAACCAAAAATGCTGATGTAACAATTTTTTCATGTATCACTATTCGTACTCAAGAATTTCAAAGTGTTAGAGCAGACTGTAATATTAACGGTAAAGGTCAACAGATTTTGAGTTTTGGTTCACTTTCTGGATGGGGTGGACGCGTTGAATGGAATGTTATACACGATGGCGTTTATTTAGTGGAGAACATTGATTGGAGTATTTCAGACGATAAAGAGACAATTACTATAAATGATATAGAGGGTAATGTAAGTGTTATCCGCTACTATTTTACAGGGTCTTTTGACAAACCTGAATTAACATTAATTGAACAACATTTAGTATCTATCGTAATAGGTACTATTTTAGCAACAGTATTAACTATTGCAATTTTAGTTAAAATAAAAACAAAAAAAGTGGAGGCCACAAATAGCATATGCCTATAGAGCTTCCCGCCAACATTGTATTACCCATATTTGCAGCAGTAATAATTTTAGGAATTTTTCTCATATTAAAATTAACAAAAGACAAAACTCGCAACATAAGCACATTAAGATTGTTCATTCAAATAATGGCAGTTCCACTAATGTTTCTGGGACTTATAATAGGTCCATTCTATACAGAATTATGGTTACCAATGGGGATCACACCTCGCAACCTACTACTTGGGGCTAACTTTTTTGGAACACAATTTCCAGATGGTTTAACCGTGCCTTTTATGGCATGCTACTACTCTAATGGACGTACAATTACTTGTGGTTTATGGCAACTTCAAGCTTACATTTTTCCTTACTATAACTATGCAAACGGTTATAACGCCGTTTACTCCATAGCAGGCATAGAAAAAATTGCCATGACCATAGCTTTACTGATAAGTGCCTCAATAGTTTTTGGAAAAGCATTCTGTGGATGGATATGCCCCTTTGGTCTTTACATGGATATATTAACGCGAATACGTAAATTTTTCCGATTTCGACGTCTACACATTTCTGATAAATCAAACGCTAAAATTGCACAACTCCGCTACATCGCATTAGCGGTAGCTCTGATTATTAGTGTTATCCTCTCATCTTATGCAATCTTTGGTACTGAATTTATTCCAGGCACTACACCTGCTGGTCCCACAGGACAATCAGGCTATAGCGGAGCACTCAATGAACCTTTCTGCCTAGTTTGCCCCATGAGACCACTTTGTATACTAGCTGAATGCAGTGTAGGTTTAATGAAATTTTCATACATTGAAGCTATAGGAGCCCAGTCCCCATTTTGGATATCAAGTTTTTATGTCTCATCACTAAATCTGATTATTCTCATTGTTATCACAATTTTAGCTCTAATGCATAGACGTATCTTTTGTAGGATATGCCCATTAGGAGGATTAATTTCGCTATTTAGCACTTTTACACCATTCAAACAAATTGCCCTTACAAAACTAGAGAAAAATGAGCAAAAATGCAAAAAATGTGGCGTTTGCAAACGGGTATGCCCAACCCAAGCTACAGATGTTTATGAAAAGAAAGATGGAGATGTAACAGAGTCTAAATGCATTCTTTGTGCAAGATGCCTTGAAACATGTCCCAACGAAGGAGCATTAAGTTTAAAGTTTGCAGGTAAAACAGTCATGGACTCACGAAACTGGCTAGAATAACACTTAAACACATAAAAAATAACCAAACAAACACAAAAACTCTACACAAACAACAACAAACACTTCAACCAAACACCTTGTAATGCACATAATTGAAAATAATACCCATTGTAGTGCTAACGACATTAACTAAAGTTTTTACAACTGGGTATGTATCTAAATTTTTTGAAATCGTACTTTTCCAACATACTGAAGAATCCACTTTACTAGTTGGTCATATGTTTCAGCACCTAATTTTGTGAGTACAACATCATTGTTTACATCAAACTCTATAAAGCCTTTCTTTGCCATCCAATCTAAATATTTAATCAACCGATCATAAGACAATCCTGTGGATATAGATAATGCGGTTTTGTTCATTTTATTTTTCTCTTTTAGAGTTTTTATAACTCTAGCCAATACATAGAGATCAGGCTTGGAAATCGGTTCTCCTGAATTCCCTTTCAAACCATCTAAACTCCAATAGAAGTGAATCAAGCCGCCCAATTTGTTCATACCGATTACGAAGATCCTTAGCGTTTAAAACTAACGCAAAAACAAAAGACACCATCCAAAGTGAACCTATATTAAAACTGAAATGAAAAATGTTTACAAAAGTGAAACCAGCTATAACAGCAAATGCAAAAGCGGATATTAACCAGTAAGTTACTATTTTTAGTACACCATAGAGAGCAAATCCCAGCTTTGCATAACGTATTTCACTAAAGATATTTTCCCAATTTGTTTCCTGTAAAAGTTTTAATACACCTGGAGTTCCTTCATCTAAAGTATTTTTCCATTGTAGAGTTGTTACAGTATTCATTTTTCTATTGACGAAAATAATTCCTGTGAATACTCCTACAGATAGAATTATTATATCGAAAATAGGTAATAACCCAAGTATAGTAGAAGATATGTCAAATCCATGTAGATTTAGTATGTTAACACCAATGTTTAAAGTTAATAAAAGTATAATTGATGTAACAATTATCAACACAAAATCAATCATAGTAATGGCAAGTTTACGGTATTTTTTTACTTGATCTATTGCTGTTTTGAATTCAGCCATTTTGTCTAAAAGGTTTTCTTCAGTCAAAAACCAGCACCAATTCCCATAACAGCTATATTTGCTTGACCTTGAACAGTGAACCAGTACATTGAATCACTTGAAACGTACTCATTGCTTGGCAGTTCCCAGTATGGATTTAAAGTATAGTTTGAAAGAAATTCTACGTTAATCGGGTGATCATCTGAAAGATTCATGAATCGACTTTGAGTATTGTAGCTGCCAAAAGAAAAACCGTTATGTGGCATGACTACTGAAAACGTGTAAGTTGATGACGCGGGTATCTCTATTTGTGTACCATTTGAAAACAGCAATACAGCGGGATCCAACCAAGTGGTTACATCAACTTTAACCCTGAGGGACGCATAATTCATTTTTGAAATAAACACGGTCACAGGTTCAGACGCATCTGATGAACCGCGCTCAGATATAGGATAGATAGACGATAGTATCGCGATTTGTGTTGCAATTAACACTATCAAAACTAAGAGCACATATAATTTTTTCATAAAAACAGTTTAATACACTGTTATATATAAGTCAAACTCACTGTGAAAGAGTATGGTCATCAAATTTCGAGTTTCGACACATGTATAGAATATAGGTGATGATTTTCACGAGAAATTTGAGTGAAAAATAGTTTTTGTTGTTTTTCCAACAATGTTGCGTCATGGATTGTATAGTTTTTTTCCGTACGTCCATAACCAACATACAAATTTCGAAAAGTCACAGTTCACAACTACCTAAAAAACTATAGTCAAACAAAAATAATGAACCAAAATAACTTGACAAAAAAATACTAACCATAACGACTTGAAAAAAGTTACTTTATAATTCTTGTATGTGGGTTATGGTGCATGGTTTTTTCTTTGCACAGAATCTCAAATCTCTTTCACTAACACAATATAGTCAAATATAAAGATACATTTCTATCTGCGGATAACATAGAAAAGTTAAATTATTTGGAACACAACCAATACTAAAAGAGAGGATGAAAAAATTATCAGAACTGCAAATGTCGCTGAAACAATTGCAACCGCCATCAAAAACGCAGAAGTTGAAACATTAACATTCGTACCAGGTATTGGTGGAAACGAAGTTTTTGCGGAAATGTGCAAAATAACTGGAATAAAATATGACATATCATTTCATGAAGAAGTAGCATATTCTATAGCTCACGGCACAAGCCTTATTGGAAAAAGATCAATAACATTAATGAAAACTTGCGGAGTAGTTAAGGCCGGTAACGCTGTCATCGGTTCATTATGTTCAGGTGTTAACGCAGGCTTTGTCATTCTAGCTTTTAACGATAAAGGGGGTTTATCATCCGATTGTTTATTTAATGTTAATGAAATGTTTAACGGTTTAGGCATTCCGCATCATTTATCAAATGTAAATAACATTTACAACGAAATCTTTTCGTGTTTTAAAGAATCAGAAAACATAAAACTACCAGTAGTTTTAATCATTGATTCAAGCAACATGAATATTGAATGTCACTTTGAATGTAAAAAACTGCCGTTAACTAAATTAGAATATACTAGAAATCCATATCAACATATAGTGGTACCACCTGTAAATGTATATCAAAAAAAGATTTTAGACTTGAAAAGAAATAACCGTGACTGGCAAAATGTAGAAATACCAATTCTCCCGCAAATACCAAAAGATCTCACATTTGATATTTGGAGAAACACAGCAATACAATATCATCAATTGTTCAAAGTATTCAAAAACATCCGCGGAGACATTGTTACGGGCGATTCAGGTGTATCAGCCTTTTTTGGTTTTCCACCTTATGATTGCATAGATATGCTTACATATTTTGGAGGAAGTATTCCACTTGCAATTGGATCTTATTTAGGAGGGCACAAAAATGTGTGGGCAGTTACCGGAGATTTTACATTTATTGCCGCGGGACATTTAGGCCTTATTGAAGCTGTATCGAGAAAAACCCCTATAAAAATTTTAATTTTAGATAATGGACAATCAGCTTGCACAGGGGGACATGACATCCGTGATAATACTTTAGATACACTTCTTGAAGGTTATCGCAAATATGTCAGCTATATCAAAAACCCACAAGATCCAAATGAAATTATGTCAATATTAACCCAAGCAAACAATGATATACAATTAAACATCGTAGTGGCAAAATATTAGAACCATTTACTAGCTAAAAATATTTTTAAATTTCAACACAACAATTCCATTTTTCCTTAACTATATATCTTAAAGTTTTATGTTATTTTATACATAAATAATGCATAAAGACTACGACACTACAAACATTCTTCTGATTATAATAGATTAAATTAATTTTTAAACCACATTTTAACGCTTATGTTATACAGACACTTTTTTTCAAAAAACATGTTAAAAATCAAAGATAAACAAAGTACCACTACCCAATTTAACAGCCACATACAAAATCCTGTAAAAAAACAATATCCACACACTTCAAATAACCTAATTCTCAAGCTACCCTACTATAGTTCAAAAATAACTTGGACAAAGCAATAACAAAACACCGTTAAATATTATAACGAATAATTCAAGATATTTATTAACTGACCCTTCTCGCTGTTAAAAGACCACAAACATAGTTAACAAAAAATTAGACCACCACATTTGTTGAAAGAACAGCTCTCACCCTTTCATTTCTTACGACACTAAACCTTACTTTTGCCGTAACATTTTACTTGTTAAATTAACAAAAAATTAACAAAAACGTTTTTTGCTAATTAAACTGCTGATACGTTTGTTCAAACCAGCAACTAAGGAAATTACGCCTACGTCAACAATACTAACACACCTCAGCTAAAACTACAACCAAATAAAACAAAAAATAACATAACTCCAACACAGAGATACCAACACCAGCATAATTTCAAGGAAAAATATTGTTAAATCCTATTAACACTAGTAACTTATTTTTTATACTTGTTTTTTTATAAACATGTGCGACTAATATATTAGTTAAAGTGTAATTAGCGATGGTTACTGTTGAACCTGACATTATCGATTGGGTTATGCATATTGTACCCAATATTGAAAACACATCTGTTAGTGACACTTTACATGATTGGAAAACAGGAAAAACAAAACCAACTTTTCCGCAAATAGAAAAGATCAGCAAAAAAACACACATACCTTTAGGTTATTTCTTTTTAAAAACGTCTCCAAATGAAGAGTTTCCTGTCTTAAACTGTAGAACAATACAAAGTAAAAATACCAAAGGTTATAGTAGAAATACAATTGACACAATTATTCATATGACAGATATTCAAGATTGGATGCGGGACTATTTAATCGATATAAATTATGACCCTTTACCTTTTGTGGGTTCAATAAACGCAGAACAAAACATGCAAGAAATTATTAACACTTTGTATGATACTTTACTAGTTTCTCCAGATTGGCACAAGTCTTTATCAACAAAAATGGATGCCTTCAATTTTTTCCGTGAAAAAATTACAAACAGTGGAATACTTGTTATGAAAAGTGGTATAGTTAGAAACTATACTAAACGTTATTTGAATATTGAAGAATTCCGTGCGTTTACTTTAAACGATAAATATGCGCCACTAATTTTTATTAATTCTAACGATTCGGAAAGTGCTAAACTTTTTTCGTTACTACATGAAATGGTTCACGTATTTTTTGGTGTTGATAATTTTAATAATGACCGTTATAGTGTCAATGGTGTATCTAAGGTTGAAACAGTTTGTAATGCTGTAGCTGCTGAGGTGTTATTGCCTCAAAAAATGTTTATAACTGAATGGTCGCGACTTGCAAATAAAGAGGTAGATGATAAAATGCGGTTATTATCTAAATCTTTTAAATGCGGTGAAATGGTTGTAGCTCGTAAAGCGTTAGACAACCATTTTATTAACCAAATACAATACCAAGAGATAGTTACCGCTTTAATTGAAAAATTCAGCATTGAACAAAATAAAAAGAAAGAGCAAAATGGAGATAATTTTTATGATACGACTGCTTCACGTGTTGATAAGCGTTTTTTGCTTGCTCTTGATAGTAGTGTAAGAGAGGGTAAAACTCAATATACTGAAGCGTATCATTTGACCAATACTAATCTTGGCACTTTTTCTGGCTTGGTGGATCACGTTAGGGGGAAAGCGTAGTATTGTGGGGTGAACAAATTTTTCTTATTGACTCAAATACTTTGATTGATCCGTATAGACGGTATTATTCGTTTAATTTTGTTCCAGGGTTTTGGTCTTTTATCAAAGATAAAATTGTTGAAAATCGTGTTGTTATTTTGGACAAGGTTTATGATGAACTTGTTATTAAACGTAAAAGTGATGATGCTTATACTGATTTAAGTAAATGGTTGTTAGATATCAAAATGTGCCCTCAGGTAAAGCATAATGATTCGAGTATTTCTGAAATGTATTAAAATGTCGTTAATTATGTGTGAGAGTCAGGTTTTTATAAACCAACTGCTGTTGCTGCATGGGCTGATAGTAGGGTTGCGGATGGGTGGGTTGTTGCATGTGCTAAAGCACGTAAGTACACAGTTGTCACTTTTGAATCTTCGGAATTGAATAATTTGATGCCTACTGCTCATTCCACATATAAACGTGCAAAAATCCCTGATGTTTGCAATCATTTCGACATAAAATGTATTGACCTTTTCGATATGTTAAAAGAGTTAAAGTTTACAGTATAACTCATATTTTTATCATGATTAGTTTTGTTAGTTATTATGAGTAAACCTATCCAGATAGCAAATATTAGTGTATATCCTGAATTTTGTAGTTTTTTAGCGTACACAAAATAACCAACAAAACATCTTAAAAAATTTTGAAAAAACAACAATACCGCCACATACAAATCAAAAAACAAACATTTACAACCAACCACACAAACGTGTACGCTATAAATAGCGTACACAAAAAGAAGAAAAAACCCAACAAACAACAAACAAAACCCAACAAACAACAAACAAAACCCAACAAACAACAAACAAAACCCAACAAACAACAAACAAAACCCAACAAACACACCAAAAGAAAAAAAATTACGCATAAAAAAACCAAAAAAACACTACAAAAACTCATCCACAAACACACCAACACTACAAAAAACACAAACAACCAAAACAAACACAAAAACCGCCCAAACAACAAACAAATCCATAAAGTGAACCTTCATTGAAATTGTTATTTGATGTTGAGGAAGATGTTGTGCGTAGTCTTAAAGATTTGGTTGTTCCTGTTTGTGTACGCTAAAAATTTGCAAAATTCAGGGTATATCGGGTAAAAACTAAGCTTGAAAGCAAAAATGCTGTGTTGTTAGAACCGTTACCTTTTGATCCCCATAAATTATCTAGTTGTACGGGTCATCAACCGAAGGTGTATTTTTGGTTGCCTGAAAAGTGTAGGTGTCGTATGTCTTAGATTGGTTCGCGGACGTTGCCGCCTCTGGCGACCCCGTGCCCCGCTCGACAGCACGAACTTTGGTACCATACATTAAGTGTATTCTTCTTAAAGCTTTTAAACGGTATCTGGAGAAATTCTCCAGATGAAAAAATATAGGTGTTGTGTGCCGTTATAGCACGGACGTTGCCTCTTCTGGAGACCCCGCAACCCGCTGGGGACACAAACTTTTGTACCACACAATACGATTGTCTTTGAAGCTTTTAAACCATATCTGGAGAAAAACTCCAGACGACTTTATCACATTTCTACAAAGTAACTTGAAAGAGTTTTAACTCTTTTAGCATTCTTCCTGTCCTATCTTTTGACGTTGCGAGATACAGAATAAAAATAAACACTTGCTCGCCAAAATCAAAAAGAAAAACAACTCAATTACATAAATGCTTTAACTATCAAAAACACAACCTCGAATAAAAATAACCAATTAAGAAAAAAAGAGGGATTGTTATTTTGGGTTAACACGTTTTTTCAGGAAAACAAAAACGCCAACACCACAAACAACAATAATCAAAAATACAAAAACAACCCAAAAATTTGTTGATAGCCAAGAGTCTTTTTGCGCATCTACAGGCGAATTTTTGGTATCAGTTGACAAAATATCAGACGCATCATTTGTCGGCGAATTTTTGACACTATCGGGTGGTGAAGCGTTACCACCATTATCTGTTGATGGAGTTTTGGTGCCAGTTGACGATGTACCCCCATTGTTATCGTCTTTGTCATTTACCGATGAGTTTTCTGCGTTATCTTCAGAGGTTATTTTGATTTCAACAGGAGCAAGCAACTCACTACGAGTATTATCCTTATCAACAACCTGCACCAACTTGATTTCTACCAACTTTACAACTTGAGCACCATCAGTATTGCCTAAACGATTAAAAACAAAAAAACCACAATCTAATTTACCATTTACAGGCACATACCGATTATCAGCACTATAAAAACCCAAGTGAGTCTGACCATTTTTCACCACCACAGACGTAGTCGTCGCAGAAGAAACCGCCGCTGATTGTTCATAAGACACAAATTCAAGCCCTGAGGAGTATTCAAAAGCAAACTCTACCCCAGCAATAGCATGAGATACGTCAATAACCACTGGCACCTGCACCTGACCATCATTAGTAGCACCAAAAGAAACAGAAACAGCACTCAACAATAAACAAACAATTAACAACACAATAGAACACAAATAACGTTTTAAATATTTCATACATATCCATCCATTTTCAAGTGAAAAAATACTCCACCACCACTAAATGATGACAAAGCCATTTTCCATAGTTTTATCTTATTGTTAAGAAATGTGGGAAGACCAGTTAATATTGTTGAGTATGATAATAAAACCGAAATTCTCAAATGTGGGTATAGGCATCCATTGACGGAACATCAATACCCAAAGCACCACACAAATCACGATTCCGCTTAGACACCTCAGTAACACCACAAACACCACCAAACCCAACCAACCTAA
>WRNB01000069.1 GCA_009776805.1 Candidatus Bathycorpusculum grumuli
AAGCTATTACGGAGTGTGCTTGTGAGGATGAAGATGTACGATTACTTCTAAGTTTGCCTGGAGTTGATGTACGCACAGCTCTACTATTAAAATCTGAAATTAACCCCATCAACCGATTTGAAACTTATAAACGGCTTGTTTCTTGGGCTGGATTGGCTCCACGCGTTTACCAATCAGGTAATACTTTGCGGCATGGTGGAATCACACATGAAGGCTCAGGTATTTTGAGGTGGGCTATGATTGAGGCTGCTATGACGTCGGTTAGGTGTGATGAGTGGTTTGGCGAATTTTATGGCAGAGTTAAGGCTCGCAGAGGTGGTCAGAAGGCTATTGTTGCTGTTGCGAATCGTTTGTTTGAGGGTTGTGTGGGTGATGCTTGTTCGTCGTGAGGTGTATTGTGGTGTGAATCGGGTGTTGTATGAGAGAAAATTGGGTAGGGTTGGTTTTGATGTGTGAGTTGCTGATTTAAGATAGCTATTTGAGATAGCTATTTGTGGTGTGCTTGTTTAGTGGTGGTGGTTGGGTTACGTGAGGTGCTGTTTTTTTAGGAATTACGCCACCGCAGACATCAACCACAAGGGTTGAGTCTGTACCCCCACGGATTACTTGATTGATTTGGTGTGTTTTTGGTGGTGTTTGGGAAAGGTTAAATAGTGTTAATTTTGTTGTGTTGTTGGTTTCAGATATATAGTGGGTTGCCATAAGGTATCAATGGCAGATTTTCATGAGAGTAACGTTTTGTTTATGTGATTTAGTAGTGAATATTAAGATAGGTAAAAAATAGGGAATAATTTTGGGACAAGACATGTTAAATGTCAGTAGCAATAAAAATCGGTTACCCGAACTAAATTGACAAAGTCATGAACAAAAAATCACACAATATTCCAAATCGTTTATTTAGTGAATAATTCGGTATCATTTAAATTAAAAACAGTTATTTTGTTGCCTGGTGTAGAATAATTTTCTATATTATATTCTTCAGGTATTGAGTAGCATAACTGAATTTTTGGATTTTGAAAAGCAACAAGTGCCGAAGCTATTGTTGATAACTTTGTATTTAGTGGAACTAAAATATAATTGTCATTAGGTTTTTTAATAATAATGTCTTCAATTGCTTTTACTGCGGAAAATATGTTTTTGCAGGAAAATTCAAAATTTTCGCAATTACGATTTCTGTACTCATCTTTCCACTCATTAAATTTCTTTACAAAGAAATCCATTGTGTTTTTAAGTTTAGCGTTTGTAGGGTCTATTCCATGTCCAATTGCAATTCTATCTGGTTCAATTAGTTCAATTAAACGTGTGGCTCTTTCCATTTCAAAACC
This sequence comes from Candidatus Bathycorpusculum grumuli, assembly GCA_009776805.1. GTDB lineage: Archaea > Thermoproteota > Bathyarchaeia > Bathyarchaeales > Bathycorpusculaceae > Bathycorpusculum > Bathycorpusculum grumuli. Next base: position 1,326 of record WRNB01000069.1, read on the forward strand.
TGCTAGAAGTATCAAACAAATTTTTTCCGATGGTCGTAATATACCGGGATACCCCAATATGTTCCTCACGTCTTTACATCCCTTACTGAGCCATTTTTGTTCTGGTGGAACAGCTGTACCACCATAACTTTCTGCGCCTGTGTACATACAGAGTATTTGCTTAAACGTGTTTTTATATGAACGCAATATTTTCAATAGAATTAAAAGCCATTCGTGTGTAAATGTCGTAATATCTATAACTATATTTTCAATTTTATTGTTTTGTATTTTTTCTACAACCTTGGCAAAAATATCGGCTACTTCAATAGGATTTTTCATGTCCACTTGCTTGGTTTCACAATTTGGTAAACGCCCTGAGATTTCTGAAACAACCGCAGATGAAGTGTATGCGCAGTCATAAAAAACATAAGCGTATTTAACCTTAGATTCGTTGAGAGCAAAGGAAATATTTTTACACCGTTTCTCAAAACTCGCACAACAAAAAAAAGCAATATTATCCGGGATTCTATGATTAATACTCGCCAAATCAATAACATTATTATTTGTTATTCCTTATTCCTCCCAAAAATCATCTAAAGTCAATTGTTGAATATCGTCATCTGATTTTTCGCCAGTTATAGTTCTCAATCGCTTACCGTTTTCAAATGCGTGATGTAAGTCTTCGTTTGTCATAAAAAGATACCCCTGAAAACCTGAAGGGTCTAATATGAACGATGGTGCTAGTCGTCTATTAAGAATGTACAACCATGTTCTTCCATTTCCTTTTTTGTTTCCTATAGTTGTTTCATATAGATAATTTAAACGAACGCCCATCTTAAGAACATTGCTTATTTCTTCATCTGGTGTATTTGTAAGTGCAATAGAAAAAACCTTGCGTTCTGAACGTTCAGAAACAAGAATTTCGAAAAATGTACTGCCCATAGCACAAATAAGATTATGTAATTTTCCAATGATGTTTTTAGGCGAATCAATTGGATAAATTGCATCTTCACACGTTTGTTCCGTTCCTGGTTTTCTTAATTCTGTATATAAAAAATCATCGGATAATTTACGCATAACAGTATTCTGGATATCAGTAGGTATTTCGGTTATTTGATTAATAGACGGATTTTTACCGCAAACGACATCAAACATGTTGGATGCAGCATCAATGACGTATCTTACAATACCTGATGACAAGTGGATAATGGTATCTAACCCAGCATATCTAAATGTACTTCTTGATTTGCTTTTACCGCCAAGTGCTTTTATATAATTTGGTACAGCGTATCGTCTAACATCATCAGATTCTGTATAACCTATGCCTTCGCCAGCTAGATATTTAGCCCGAAGTTTTTCGCGTTCTTCCTCAATTTTTTCTTCTTGGTACTTGTATCCTGGAAAGAACTTCTCTGGTGAACTGGTAATTCCAACTATTTTCAAACGTCTATCAAGAATTTCAATAATTTTTTCTCTGAAGTTACCATCATAATTGGTTGTGTATCGCGATGAAATGTTTATTGCCTGATAGTCGTGTGGCGATTCAATCAGAACACCATTTGATGTTAAATATGTTTTGTACATTTCATATTGCGATGATATTTTCAAACTTATAGTAGGTTGTGTTCTGCACGAAATCCATGTATTAAGAATTTCTGTTTGTGTTTTACTAAGGTTATCTGCATCATCTATAAATAAATAAATATTTTTATTTGTCGGAAATCCGGGCAGATCAAGTAACTTTTTGAAAACTGGGACAATAAATCGAAGAAAAGACAATAGAGGTAAACTATATTTAGGATCATTTTTATCTGAATTTGGATTAAGGTTGATAATATAATTATAAAATTGTTGTTGCAATTCTTCTGCATGATTATAAAGCGATTTAAAAAAATAACTGGAACTTGTAAAATCGGGTTTGATTTCGTCTTTACACCCGCTCAAGTGCATATATCTGGAATAAGTGTTATCAAAGAATTCTTTGTATTGGAGTGCATCGTATGAATCAAATGTAATTTTTGATAGCAAAAGAAGTGAGTGCATCAGCACATGTAAGGTCATAAAATGTTCATTTATCATATAAGGGGCATGTCTGTTTTCTAAAAATCTGAGTTCTGTTAAACTTAATGTTGTTTTTTTTACAGGAACATAAAAAGCTAAATAATCCAACTGTGAAGATGTCTTAGTAGGCGTATTTTGAAGCAATAAAACATCTGGCATAGAGCAACGAATTAACATGCTTTTACCACAACCGCGCGCTCCAGACATTATGATGTTTCCAGCACGACGGATTTGTGGGAAATCTGAGTACATCTCTACAAATAATTGTTTTGCTTTATAAGCGTCCATCTCTTCCGGACTCATAACGTCAAATGGATTTTCAAGCATGTATTGTCAAACCCTTTACCTGTTTTTTCAAAGATGTTCCATTTCCAAATTTTGAAATACTACTTATATTTTCCGCGTTGTCTGGTTCCAAAAACTGGTTCAATTTATAAATACTTTCACTCGGATAACCTAATAGTCGCAACCTGAATGTTTCTTGCGTAAGAGATTTGAAAGAAACATCTTTTTGCATAACATCGATTTTTACGTTTAAGGTAGTTATATTTATGAACCCCCCGGCATATTTGCGGCAGTATTCTAACTCTCTCATACATTTTGCAAGTCGTAAAAGAATTTCATCATACAAATAAATTGTCTTATTCCCTTTTTTCAACTTTTTTTGTGTTAAATCAAATTGTATTCTATAATGGAAGCTAATGGTTTCACCTTTAAAACTCAAAGGTTCTAACGCGGCTGAATATTCGTGATATAATCTATTGTTCTCAGGAATAGCAATATTTTTTGCTCTACTAAAATCATCTGCCAATTCATCTGCAAATCTCAGAATTGCTGCCAACACAACTGCTCGTATGTGTAAACCATTACAAGGTTCACTGTCTGCTAAATTTCGTAAAGTATCTTTGTCCAAAAAGTTATTTGGAGAAGAACTATGCCAATTATAGCCACCATGAGCCATAGCAATATCAGAAACAAATTTCTTTTCAACATTATCAAGTGGCAACAGTTTATCCAGCTTACATATTACACGATCAATTTCTCTTTCATGTTCACTTCTTCCATAAATATTGCCTAAGTCATGAAAATGAATAGATAACAACAATATATACAACTCATATCCGCTTAACTCTGCCGTTTTATTACCCAGAAGCATTTTTGCTCTATCCATGACCATTTTCACATGATTAACACCATGGTCAGTTAATACGCCATCACCATTTACAGCAACTCCAAGATTTGCTTCAGGATGATAGTCTTTATTTAAAATAGTTTCTACATCTGCAAATTCTTTAATTATATTATCTTTGAACTGTGGAAATTGTTTTGCTTTCCCTGATAATTTTCTCTGTTCCATTTCGTGTCTAAGACCGTCTGTTTCTTGATAAAAATAAGTCATCAGAATGCTTCTCCGTTTCTTTCAATAATCTTTCGAAAAACATGTTCCGCTAGTAACGGTGGTACAGCATTTCCTACTTGTTGTTGTTGAAATCCTATGCTGCCTTTGAACACATAGTTATCTGGAAATGATTGTAATCGCGCTGCTTCCCTCACTGATAATCCTCGGTCAACCCAAGGGTGTATAAGCATATTTTTACGATAATTCCCTATAACTACTGATGGTTCGTTTTCCTTGAGTCTGTAATAAATTCCAGTATGACAACGTGAGCAATCGGTATAGTTCTTCATTAGCTCTTTTGGAATGGCTTTCCAATTATCGCCTTGATGAATGTGCTTATAACGTTCCATAACATAGTTTGAGTTTTTCGAAACTAAATGGCCTGTGGATTTTAATAATTGTCCCCTGAGTTTTTTTGTATATTCATTTTGAGCAGGTTGTGCATAAGGTAGAACATCTACACTGGCACCATTCGTCAGATAGGGTAAATCGTTAAAGGCATCTCGTACTGTGACCGTAGGCTGATTTGTTTCTTTTTGAAGTTGAATCGTAATTCCTGCTTTTGAACCCACAAGAAAAAATCTTTTTCGCCTTTGGGGGATTCCAAAATCAGAGGCATTGAGTATTGCATGTGAACATGTATACCCAGTGGCTTCAAAATCAGAAACTATCTTATAAACAAAATTTCTTGACTCAAAATTAACTATGCCTGTAACATTTTCAAAAACCACCCAATCGGGTTGCCACAATTTAAGTATGCGAATAAATTCTGTATATAACCAGTTTTGAGGATTATTTCTATGACGCGTTCTCCTGTTTGATGTTGAAAAACCTTGACATGGTGGGCCACCAAATAATATCTTTTGTTTTGAAGATTTCATTATAGGTGCAGGAATTTGTTTTATATTTGCAACATCCTCATTTAGGAGCGTTGTGTTATTGTGATTAAAGGTATATGTCTCTGAAACAATGTAATTTTTTTCCACAGCAAGAGACACATCGATGCCAGCCATTTTTGCACCCAAAGAAAGACCACCAGCACCAGCGAATAAATCGATACCAATGGTCGTGAATCGTTTTTTAGCTGGCATTTACTTTCTCCTTATAAGCTATGTCTGTTGAATATTCTGTGACAGGTATCTTATATATTTAATTCTTAAGATAGTCTCCGAAAACCTTCTAAATATGGCTTGAAACGCTGTTACGCGTGTCATGTTTAGGGGCAAAATGTGGGTTTTCGGATGTTGTCTTAATAATTATGTGTTTGGTTTTTTGTTTATCAAATTTTTGGTGCTGTTCAAACACAGGTTAAAATTATGTTGCGCACAACGACATAATTAACGTTTACATATAATTGGGAGTTTAAAAACCAAAAACATTTAATGAGTTTTTAGAACAGAGAAAAAAGTTGATACGTACAAATGAAAGAAAAGTGTTTTACCATGTACAAAAACTAAAACTAAATAACTGTTGAGAGCATATAAATGGATTAAAGAAAGGTGCACTTATGGATTTCAAGGTTTTTCTTGATTCGACAGACAGTCGAATTAAAAGATATGTTGATGTAACTATAGAAAAAATAAATGTTCACTCGTCTGAATTTCATTTGGTTGATATGCGAAATACAATTGATAATCAAACGATATGCACGTGCATCCAAAAAAATTCGTCAAACACATCATCAGATAACACTGAGAGAATTATGTATGAACAAGCAAAAACAGAATTAAGTGTGGTTATTAGTGATTGGGGTAAATGTGTAATAATTACCGATAAACCATTTTTTGATAACTGGTTCTCACATTGTACGGATAATTTTTGGTTTGTGACCGTTTCTGAGTGGGAGCGAGATTACGCACCGCCACATGTTGATAAATTTCTTCAATATGACCTAATACAGTTTTTCGCGTGGTGTGGTGCCGATATGGATGAAGACCAAATGCGTAAGTTTGGTCATATCAACAGTACGGTTGATTGTATTTTTGATGTTTGCGTGCATAAAGCGGATATAAAAATTTCTATGCGGTCAGGTAGGATATGCCCTGATTGTCGGCGTAAACTTTTGGATTTTGGTTTGTCAGTCATGCAATTACAGGCGATTGATGTTTTGCTTAAAATAATGTCCAAGAATGCTTCTTATGATAAAGTTTTCATTGTTCACGGGCACGGAACTTACAAAGATACAGTTGCACGCTATATAGAAAGTTTGGGACTTACACCTGTTATTCTTTCGGAGCAAGATAATCAAGGCAGAACTATAATTGAAAAGTTTGAAGCTTATTCAGATGTTGATTTCGCTATAGTATTGTATACTCCCGATGATATAGGTGGAGTTATTACGAAACCTAGTGATTTAAGGTCGCGGGCAAGGCAAAACGTCGTTTTTGAGCATGGTTATTTTACTGCGAAACTAGGCCGAAAAAACATTGTTGTTTTGCTAAAAAATGATGTTGAAAAGTTAAAAATAGAAACCGCCGGAGACAATGACGGAATAGTTTATATTCCTTTGGATGATAACAACTGTTGGAAAGAACAAATAAAACGAGAGTTAAGAGCGTCGGGATATAACGTAACCTAATAAATTTAACGGTACATAAGAATGGTCGAATGCATGATAAGAAAAGTTGTACAAAAATTTTATGATGACTATTATAATTCCACAGATTTTAGGGTGTGGCAGAATAGATTTGTTAACGATATTTATTCCTGTTTGATGAGCGTAGGCAAGGAGATACCAACTGTCACCGCTTTATGTGATGTTATGTCAGAGAAACGGTATCGTGGTTTACATATCGAGAGTAAAAAAATTCACAGTCGAAGCACATCGGGCGTTAATTTTGAATGTAGGGGTAAATCGGTTACAAAGGAACTTGCGGATATGGTGATTGTATCTCTTGTTACGTTAGATAGACAGATAGTTTTTATGAAAACTGCTTTTATCCAGAATAAACGTGCAACTCGACAAAACGCTTTGCATACATCACAACCCTCAGATAGTTGGGTTATTGACCAAGAACAATTGTTTCTCTTAAAAAATTTCCCAACATTTACAGGTGCTTCAGGCCTTTTCAATGACATCCAGTTTTCGTTTCTTAATCATTCAAGGTCGCTTGGTAATTATGGTTTGTTTTCATCTAATGGTGATATGACTTTTTTAACGGCTCAAAATGTATTCCACAATCAAAACTCTAACGGCAGAGTAGTTTTTGATAGCATAAAACGTAGTAACATAATTTTTTCGAAATCTCATATCAACCATGAGTATTTTGATAAAGACTACAGTAGATACTGCAATTGTCCAGGTGGTTTAGGGTGTGACGATTGGATGCGTCTTTATTTCTATAATCCACCATTTTTTAGGAATTATAGTTATGCTTTGGATGTCTCTGAAGTTGTAAAAGAACTTACGTATTTTAATATCGGTGATTTGTCAATTATAGTCGGGCACGTAACAGATGCTGAACTATATAGTTATACGGGAAAATTGTTACTCGCCGCCTTCGGACATAAAATCAACGAAGTATACTTTAGAGATTATTTTAATGTTGAAGACAAAGTTTTGGAAATGGATGACATTGATGTAAATGTCGTTCTAAGCCATGTAGAGTTGGGCGATAATAGGTAAATTGGAATTGTCAATTGGAGCAACTAAACATTTCCTCCGTATAGTTGGATGAGTTGTTTTAGTTTATCATCACATTTGCAACCTTTAAAATTGCAATCAACGATAAACACGCCGCCATAAGGTGGAGTAGACCAGACACATTTTCCTGTTTGTCTATCCCACTCCCTAACGGTTCCATCTGTAGAGGTAGATAATATACGCAATCCATCGGCACTATACACTGCACTATATACAAAACTAGTGTGTCCTTCGAAAGCGCGTATGCACTTACCCGTTTTTTTGTCCCACTCCTTAACATTTCTATCCCTAGATGCTGACAATATGTATAATCCATCGGTACTATATACTGCACTATGCACATATGCAGTGTTTTTTTCGAAAACGCGTATGCACTTTCCTGTTTTTCTGTCCCATTCTTTAACAGTGCCATCATAAGACGCAGAAAGAATACGCTCACCATCCCTACTATACACCGCACTACTCACGTTTTCTTTATGTCCTTTAAGTGTGTGCAAACACGTTCCAGTGGCTCTATCCCACTCCACAATATCCCCGTTCATAGCTGTAGCGAGTATGCAAGTCTCATCTTCATTATACACCACACTATTCACTCTATAATCGGAGACTTTAATGGTGCGTAAACATATTTCTGTTTGTTTGTCCCATTCTTTAACAGTGCCATCATAAGACGCAGAAAGAATACGCTCACCATCCCTACTATACACCGCATCCTCAACTGACTTGGTATGACCTTTAAGTGTGTGCAAACACGTTCCAGTGGCTCTATCCCACTCCACAATAGTTCCATCCCCAAACGCAGACAATATACAAAATTCATCGACACTATACGCTACACAATTCGCAAAACTATTGGATTTTTTGAAGGCGCGTAGACATTTGCCTGTTTGTCTATCCCACTCTCTAACAGTCCCATCGTAAGCTGCTGTTAATATACGAGACCCATCTTTTGGACTATACACAGCAGTTTCAACACCACTAGCACGTCCTTTGAATTCTTGTATGCACTCGCCAGTTTCGTTATCCCACTCTCTAACAGTCCCATCACCAGATGCAGACAATATACGCAATTTATCGCCATCGGCAATATACACCGCATTATACACATAGCTATTGTGACCTTTGAAAATACGTAGACATTTACCTGTTTCTCTATGCCACTCCCTGACAGTCCCATCTCTAGACGCAGTTAGTATGTAAGACTCGCTTTTCGGACTATACACCGCACTGCACACATAGACTGCATGTCCTTTGAATTCTTTTAGACACTTACCTGTTTGTCTATCCCACTCTCTAACAGTCCCATCACCAGATGCAGACAATATACACCTTTCATCAGCACTATACACCGCAGTCTCCACAACAATAGTATGTCCTTTGAATTCTTTTAGACACTTACCTGTTTGTCTATCCAACTCTCTAACAGTCCCATCACCATATGCAGACAATATACACCTTTCATCAGCACTATACACCGCACTATACACCGCACTATACACATACGCAATATCTTTGAAAATACGTAGACATTTACCTGTTTGTCTATCCCACTCTCTAACAGTCCCATCGTAAGCTGCTGTTAATATACGAGACCCATCTTTTGGACTATACACAGCAGTCCGAACAATACCAGTGTGTCCGTGGAACTCTTTTAGGCACGCGCCTGTTTGTCTATCCCACTCTCTAATTGTATTATCCCAAGACGCTGTTAATATGCACAAACCGTCGGCACTATACACAGCAGTCTCAACACCATTTGTATGTCCTTTGAAAATACGTATGCATTTACCTGTTTCTCTATCCCACTCTCTAACAGTCCCATCATAAGATGCGGATAATATGTGTGATCCATTGATACTATATACACAACTCTTTACACCCGCAGAATGTCCCTGAGATAGAAAAGTATCAGTTGAAAGGGTACTCTCAGTGAAGCATGTGGGTTTAGTTGTTGGTGTAGAAAACAAAATATTATTTAAGGATACATTGGTTAAATCCAATTTGGATAAGTCCTCAGCCACTATTTGGTCTTTACGGGATGTACGCCAAACACCTATGACATTATTAACTGCCAAACCTGCTTGAGAATCATCCAAGCGTAGCTTATCAAGTAACTCGTGTAATTGTGTTCGGTTACTACATTTTTCTTGATTTTGGTAATCTTCATAGTACCCGCCTAACATGTCAAGGATATATGGGGGCAACTCACGGTCTTTAATCTCATGGGGGATAATAAAAGGTCCAGACTGAGATAACGCCGTATCCAGTGCGTTAACGATGTGTAAAGCGGATAAAAAGTCTCGAAAATGTTGATGACGGAAAGTGTAACGCGTTTTTTCCACAGGTACATTTTCTACGGATAACAAATGGAATACATTGACAAGCAAGTCTATAAACGACGGCGTATCTGATTGAGAGGCATTAAAAAGTAACTTTGTAAATGATTCGTCTTGACAATTAATATTGTACCGTTCTATAGCTTCAGCCAAAAATACCTGTGCACTTGAATGAATGGCTACTTTGTTGTTATCAAGAAAATCCATCATATCTTTTCGCATAATCATTTTTTCTTCTGAAAACAATTTTTTAGTTTCCATTAGCCAAGCAGCATAGGGAGCAACCCAAAATAGCGCAACATACGCAGAATAAAGAGTGTTCTGTTGTGCGACATCAACTAATTTAACCAGTTGACACAGTAAATAATTGTATATCAATTCACCTGTGGTCTGAGGACCCATGGTGGTTTTAAAAGGTTTGAACCGAAATAGGCATGATTCTTCGACACTTTTTTGTTTCACAGCACAAGTGTTGGCAAACAATGTTAACATCATAGGAGTTGCAAGGAGTTTCTGATAGTTAGCTGGCAAGTTGACATTATCTAAGTGTGGGTTGACGGCTTTAACATTTGTCCAAAATTTTTCAATTCTTTCAGGAGATAAGGGTTCAATGCCATATTTTGCAAACCCCTCTAACGGATAAGTGTCTAAAAAATTGTATCGAGAAGTGATAACGATACGTGTTCTGGGACGCGCGACAAATTTTTTGATTTCCTGAATTACTGCCATATTTGGTTCTCTATAGATTTCGTTAAACCCATCCAGTAACAAGATGACTGGATTATTTGTAGTGCTCAAATCAAAATTATTATAATAATCTTTTAGGTATGATGAAATAAAATTTTTCTGTTTTTCAATGTTGTATTCATTTAATGGCACATATAGCGGTAACTCTTTTTTCTCTTTTAACAATTCTTCCCAAATTCGTAGTAGAGACGTTGTTTTACCTGTACCACCCTCACCTATAAAGACAAAATTGCCCTTATGGTTTTTGATAGTATCAATCAGTGTTTCAGTTTTTTTGTGTTTATCTCTAAGTAAAATATCAATAGGTTTTATGGGGGGTACACCACGACAATCGCACGAAAAAATATCCACAACCAAACACCAACCGATAAACCCAAAAAACACAAACTAAAGAGACAAAACCTGCTCCAAATACTCACCAG
>WRNB01000070.1 GCA_009776805.1 Candidatus Bathycorpusculum grumuli
ATGTTGTTATTTGTGTTTTGTAGTCAAACGGTACTATAGTTTTGATGGTTTGTGCACTCGTCTTAGTGGTAATAAATATTTCTTACCACTAACACATTAGCNTGATATACTTGTTTTTATTTACAGATTTTTGTGGTTTGTGTGTATTTTGAAAAAGCTTTTACAGTTATNTATTTCGGTTTTTGTGGTAATAAATATTTCGGGAATTACGGGTTATGTAATTTTTTTTATGTTAAAACTATTGATTGGATCTGGTATGTAGTTGTTTTTTTTGTTTTGTTTTTGACAAGTTTTTTGGCATAAGCTATGTCCTTTTTCATTTATCATGCCGATTATGTGGTTTGGGTTTGTGTTCTGTGTTGATTTTTTCCGTTTATATTTAAATGGTTTAAAAATTTTTTCGGCTGTATTTAAGAGTTCGTTGAATTCTTTTTGTTGGTTTTCAAAGTATTCTTTTTTTATCATGGTAAAAGCACGGTATATGGTGTTGGTTGGGGTTTGTTTTTGGGTGAGGGTTGTAGTAGGGCTTTGTCGGTGTTTTTTTGTGAAGTATTTTGTTTCTGTGGTGTTGTTTGTGTTGTCCTTGGTTGTGATTATAATTATTATGGTTATGGGTTTGTTTGGTTTGTGTTTTATTTTTTTTGTTGTTTGGTTTGTGTTTGTTTTGGTTTTGTGTGTGGTTTTTTGTTGTGTTTGGTTGTGCGTTTTGTTGGTGTGGTTTGTTTGTGTTGGTTGTTTATGAATTCTTTAGTGTATTGTGTGTTGTGTTACTATTTTTTGTGAATTGACAGGTTTTTGTGTTTTTTTGTAAATGTTGTTTGTAGGTGTTTTTGTTTGTTGTTTGGATTTGTTTTTGCTCATTTTTTATGTGTTTGTCGTGGTTTTAACGGATGTTGATTTTGACTATATAACTATGGAAAAACACAATAATGTCTTTTTTTTAACAAAATTGTGGAATAAAAAAATGCGTGCCTATAATAGTAAGTTTTTGGCATTAACAATTACTTATGTGATGTTGTCAATTTTGATTGTGTCAACAGTTTATCCTGTTTTTGTACAGGCGGCATCTAAGCCGTCTGTGCCACAATTTAGCTTAAAGTTTATTGACAATTCTTACACTGTTCCACCCACTCAAACTATCGATCCTTACACAGGAATAACCACAACACAACCAAGCTACATAGTAAATGATATGAGAATAGATGTTACGATAAAAAATCAACGTTTCACGCTATATACTGATGCACAAGGTCGTGAGTGTAATTTATACTATAGAGTTGAAGTTAAGGGACATTTTGAAGAAGACACGTGGCATGCTTTCTATTCTTATTATTACAATAATTTTATCGATCTTGTTTCTTTTGTTGTTCCGTCAAGTTCTGAATATACTGTTGTGTCTTCTGGTGCTCGTTATGATGAGGGTTCTCAGTTGGATTTTAGAGTTAAGGCATTTACTGGATATTGGGTTGAACCTACGATGGAGGATCATCTGACTGGTTTTCATGATCCTCGTTTAGTTGAGGCGGAATCAAGTAATTGGAGCAGCACGCAAGTTGTTGCTATAAATTATGGAACTTCATTGCCATTGCCTTCACAAACAACAATCCTGCCGCCCGAATTAACTGCAACACCGGATAATTATTTATCCCAAATCAACTTAAAGATGCTTATTGTTTTTACGTGTATCATCGCAATCTTGATAATTGTTATCATATATTTAGCAAAGAAAAAATTAGTTCTACCTGATAATGTGACCTATTTATGATACCACGACATGCCGTGAAAAAACCTCACAACCAAACACCATTAATAAAACACAAAATTTGTTCTTAAACTGTTAACAACCATTTTTTAGTTAAATTTGATCTTATTGCACATATAAACTGGTGATTATATGCATATAAATACAAATTTCATGTTTCTCGTAAACCTTTATTATTGATTTCTTTATTAATTGTCGTGTTAGTTTTTTCGTTATTTATTGGAATATTTATTATGAATGGTTCCAATGGATCTTGAGAGCATTACATGTTAAAAATAAGGTTGAACTTAACGTTAACAATAGTACATCAAACAAAAAAGCTACAACTATAACTCTTGACAATGATATCATCTTAACAGTAGCCAAAACATGTTTTATTATGGTTGCAAAGTTCCACTGTTAGATTTGTTTTTGTTTGTATTGAAAAAGTGTAATCTCTTGCTCATTTGATAGTTTTTACAAATATTTAAAGACTTAAATATTATGTTTGACGTTTAAAATAAGTACAGTGATTTATGGAAATAAAAATATGAAAAAAATTTATCTTTATATATGTTCAATATTTTTAGCCACACTAATGCTATGTAGCAGCGTACCATTAGCACAAGGTGCAACTCATGTAAGCGTAACTTGGTGTCCAGCATACCATCCACCAACATACCTGCCAGGATACAACCAATACTGGTTTGACCACTATGAAAAACCAGCACAAAGTTCCATAACCTCCTACATTACAAACACTGCTCCACAGGCAGGACAAAACTGGGTAAGCAAAAACAACTACGGCAGCAACACAAACGCCCAATACGTCTACCAAAACTCCCAAGCCATACAAGGCACATCATCATATGATTTTCTAGCAACATTTCATGTCGGCGACTTTTACCCCAAACCCATTACAAACGGATTCTATGTAGAAGTGGGAGAATATTGGGATGATGCATATCAATGGTGGTTTCCTATTTATGAGTATGTCAGTGGGACAACTACGCATTATGCGTATTATGGCTATAATGGTGCAAGTGATGGAATTGTAGATAGGGATTTGTATCAGTATACAGGTGCGAAGCACAAGTTTACTTTCATATGGACATGTGCTAATGGTGGATTAAATATTAATCCTAATGGTGGTTATTATTATGAGGATACAACTTATTGGACGGGGTTTGTGGGTATGCCTTATGCTTGGACGCACAAAAATAATATGAGTACAAATGGGTATGTTAATCCTGATAATAGTGGTGTTACATATATTGGCTTTGAAAACACTTCCAAATACCTAACCGATACCTCAGACTTCATAAGCTACAATTATGGTGACTTCTGTCAAGAATTCTATTATTGGTTATTAGTTCAGCATTATTCAGTTAATGGGGCACTTAATAAAGCAACAGCATATGTGATGGGTGGCTCTCAATACAATTTTAGTCATACAACGTTGAACAATGGTTATTTGGATCCGTCTGGGACTGGAAATACTTGTCGTATGCGTGTATTGGGTGATGGAAATATGGTTTTGCCATATTAGGAGTTGAGAAAATATGAAAATGATTAAAAAAATTTGTGCCATATTGACCATAGCAATAGTAACAACTTTGTTTATTCAAACGTCCATTGTTTATGCTGATCAGGAAGGTGTTCAAGAAAAAGTACTTAATGCTTTAAAGAACGTAGCAGGTATTGACGTAGACAAATACGCTGTAGAAGTAAAGAGTTATAGTGCATCACCTGTACCAGGTCGTGAAGAATCATATAGAGGCGAAGAGGACATCTATTTAACTTTGAAATCAAAAGAAAGTCAAATTGGAGTTACTGCAGGATACTTAAACAATAGATTAATTACTATGTCTTTGTATATAGAGGCTGGTTCGTATTCTGATGTTCGGTATATCGATAAATTATCTGATGATCCACTTGTTGCAACTAAGCAGGCACTTTATAGGTTGAAAGCGTTTACTGGTAATTCAGTTATTTTAGATATGCAGAGCATGATTGAGCCAGCCAAAAGTATTGAGGATATTGTAAATAAAACTGTTGGAAACATTAGATGTAAGGTCTTTAGGGATACAAGTATGTCTTTTGTTGGTGATGAAAGTTGTCCTGTTAGTGGTGTTTATTTTATGTACTCAATTAATGGAGCTGAATCACCTAAAAGTATCGGTGTACATTTTGAAAATGGTGTTTTTGCAGGGTTTCATGATGGTTGGGATCTTTATGCGGTAGGTAGTGAAACTGTGCAGGTTTCACGGGATCAGGCTATTGCTATGGCGCGGGATCAGGCTGTTGCTGCGGCAGAGTCGGTGAGTTTAGAGTTTCCTTCGGATAGAGCGGTTGTTGCAGAGCTACATTTAGAGATAAGGGAAAATTTTATGTTGTATCCTTTTTGGTTTGTTGAATTGCCTCTTGTTTATCCTGCTGATTTGTCGATTTATGGGTGGCAGTTGGGCGTTTGGGCAGACACAGGTAAAATAGCATATAGTCATCCTGTAGGTGGATATGGTGTTATGTCTGACATAAATAGCCCATCTAACAGTTCAACAACACCCTCGGACAACATCCCATCACTGCAAGGTACTCGATTGTTTATCATTGCAGGTGTAGTTGCAACTATATCTATAATCGGTTTGATTGCAATAATACGTAAAAAACGCTAAACGTATTCTTTTTTTATTTACAAAATATTTTTTTTACAAGTTATACTTTACGTTAAGAATATAGCGTAAATATCTCATTTTTATTACATGGAGCCTTAGAAAGCCTCTTACTATCAACAGTATAATGTTTATAAGAGTAAAGTATGGAAATTGTGCCGGGTTAACTGTATTTATTTGAAGAAATAAAGTGTAAAACATGGGGGTCCTGAGATTGCCTACACTATTTAGCGACTTCGTGTAATTATTTGGTCATGTTCTTTTTCCAGTTCAAATTAGCGGTCGCGTTCTTTGATGTGTTCTCGAATATTTATCAAGATGTGGACTTAATAGAGGGCTATGTGTTGCATAAAGTTTTTCTGCCACTTGATACGCCGCTCCAGTCGCAGACCAACCTGAACTTTTGCCGATAATGTTACCGCCAAAATAGTAAATCCCCCTGACCGCCTCCGTTTTGAAGACAAAACAAAATCAACAAAGGTCGGAGCAGCATTTTACTACACTTTGTCATAATTTCTATTTTTGCGTTTTGATAAAGATGTGAAAGGCTCGGACCGCGCCGGCTTGTCAGAAAACAATCCTTTCTGTAAGACGATATTAGTTGGGTTGTCTAATGTTTGGTGTATCTGATTACAAATGGTGCTACAGGAAAAGACTTTAGACTTTTCAAAAAATCAGCTTGATCTTAGGTTGCTTAAAACCTTGAACCTAACCTTAATACATGAACCAGTCCCACCTTTGTGGTATGAACGAAGCTATAAACAGTTTTATCAGTATTATACGGGGTATGGTTCTATTTTTGAGGGTTTGGGTTTTTGTGAGTAAACTCAAATTGCAGTGACTAAAGATAAGATTGTAACTGCCTTATTTGGTCAGGGTGAGTGTTGTTTTATGCAGAGGTTATTAATGTGTGGGGTGTAATGTTTCATCAAGTCGTTTCTGTTTAACCCTACTTCTGCGCCTAAATGGGAAATCTCCATCAACAGGGCAACACTGTATCTTGTAGCTATTGTAATCATTTCTATAGGTAGCCTCTGGAAACTCATATTTTACCTATAAATATGGTGTGTAATAGTGTTTTAACTATGTTTAGAAGGTTTTTGGAGGTTGCTTGATGTATTTGATGTTAAAGTTGATGATGAAAGGGTTAAGGAATGAGGTTTTTTGTTTTGTCATTGTTTTTGTGTGGTTGTGGTGTGTGTGCAGAGGTTTGGCGTAGTGTCGCTCTTTTTGGGTGTGATGGGGTGGGTGTTGAGCATTTTAGTATATGGCGTTTTTGACGCGTAATGTATGAGCGTGGAACGTTTGTCGGTTTTGGTTATTGGATGTGTTTCTAACAGTTTTTGTCTAAATTGGTTGGGTAAAATATGGACTTAATTTACTGTTTGTGTTTTTCTTGTTTTTAAACTGTCTTGGTTTTGTTTTATGGTGTATAATTGTTGTTTGTATTGCATGTTTGGCGTGGGTTAATATATAAAAAATTTCAAAAAGTAAAGAATGTTTTGAAGGCTAGGCGTGGTTTGCTTGGGGTGGATGCAGGTATTTTGATTGCGTTTTTTACAATTACAATGTTGGCGATTTATTTGGCTGCTCCTACGATTATGTCTATTCTTTTTGATGTAATTATTGGTGGGCCTAGTGGGATTTATTCGTATTTGTTAGAGTTGCCTTTGATATCTGTTTTGTCTGATAGTGGTGGTGGGACGTTGGGGATGCAGTTGGGTGTGCCTATGGTTAGGGTGTTTGGGTTGATGCGAACAATTGCGTTAGCTATGTTTGCGATTGTTTTGATTGTTGCAGCTATTTCGTATGTTTTGGAAAATTTTAGGTTAATGAATGAAGGTACTGCGTCAAATATTGTTATGAGTAGCGTGTTTACTTTGATTTTGATTTTTGGTTGTCAGTATATTTATAACGCTGTTGCAGGCGCAATTAATCTTTTTGTAGGTTGGCCTGATGTAGGTGGTTCAGGTCTTTTAATTCCGTCAGGCAACACTATTAATACTATTGTGGGTTACGCTACAGGTGGTATTGGTACAATTTCGTTACCTAATTTGGATCCTTTTACAGGTTTCTTTTTTAGTGGAATTTTGCTTATGCTTGTTGCTTCTTTGCTTATGTTAACTTTGGTTATGGGTGTAACTCGTCTTTTTTTTGTTGGTGTTTTAGCTGCTGTTTTGCCTTTGCTTTTAGTTTTACGATTAATTCCTTTGACTAAACATTTTGCTGATACATTAATTCAGGATTTAATTGGTTTTATGTTTGCAAGCATTATGTCTTCTATTGTTTTACTTTTTGGTTACCAAGTGCTTATTTCGGCTAATCTTAATCCGTTGACACAAATTTTGATTGGAATTATTACATTATTTGCAGCAGCATACATGTCTACTATTTTTGTTGGCAAGTTTGGTGCTTTGGGTATGGCTGCAGCTAATTTAGTTGGTGGCGCAGTGTCATCTGCAGCTGGAGCTGCTTTAGGTATGGCTAGTGGGGCACTTATGGGTGGCGGTGCTGGTGTTGCAGGTAGACTTAACAGTGTATCTGGACAGGGATTGTCCAAGCCTGAATTACTTGGTCAAATAGGTGAAGGTTTTGTTTTAGGTGCCACACCTGGAGCTATAAATGGTTTCTTATCAGGAAGTATAGGCAGAGGCGGAAATAGATTTGGTGTGACTTCTATGACAGGTATGCGTGGTATGAGCAAAACCATCAATAATTCCCTAAACACCCAACACGAACAAGCCCAAAACTACCTCAATAACCGTGCAGGCTCTACCCTAAACTCGGTTTTGTACAAAAACTCTTCAAGCGACGTTCTCCCAACCGCCACAACCGAATCAAGCACACTTTTCCTAAATGAACTTGATAAAAAATCAACCGAAGACGTATACAACATGTATGTAGCAAATAATTACCCTGAAATAGCACAAAACATCAAAAACCCAAAAACAGTCGGTTTTGAAGTAAAACGACACCTACAATCTCTACCTCCAGAAGTCGCTTATAGCAATTGGCATCGCGCCCAAAACCAAGGCAAACTTTCCAAAAAAGCACGCATGACTTTCTACAAAAATGCTCAAGATGAAACAGGAATAAATCGAGAAACCGTAACCGACATACAAAACGGCGTACACATGCCCAACCTTGAAACTCTTGACAACTCTCCAAGATTTGCTATAGACACATTTAACACAGGAACTGTAACTCAAAAAGGTGCAATAGCAAACGCAAAAATTTTTGCCGGTATAAAACAATTAGGTCTATCTAATAGGCAACAGGAAAATGATCGTTTAGCAGAAAAAGAATTTCGCGCGATAACAGCTGAAGAGTTAGGACAAAGACTTGCATTATCCTCTGGTGTAAAGATGACTGCAAAAGAACAAAAAATTTACGGTCATGCAATGACAAAAATTCGTAATGTATTGATTAAACGAAATCCAACCTTGGCGGCAAACATGTCCTACTATACAATGGGTGATGGAAGAAATCAGTTTGTCCCTTTGATGAGTGATGAACAATTTACTCGTCAGGCGGTAAAAGATATGGAATCACAAAATACAAGTGCTTGGCTTGCCAATACGTTAAACGTAAAACAAACAGATTTGCCTTCCACAGAAAGACTATTCAAAACTAAACCCGCTACACTTGTAGGTGGTATTTCAAAAGGTTCAATTGATTGTTTGGCTACAAGTGATGTTGTTGAGTTTAAGCAACCAAAGAATAGGCCAATAAATTTGGTTGAGTTACAAAAAAGAATTTTTACAAAAAAAGGAATTGATAAGGAAATTAAACCTTAGGTGGCCTCGAAAATCTATTTTTTCAAAGGGTGTCTGTTGAAAGATCGTGTAATTTTGTTGTTTGTTTTTTTGAAATAGAGTTTTCAGAGGCTACTCTTAATTTTTACACGTAAAATTTTGTGGACAGCCTTTGAAAACACCATTTCAGAAAACTAATAGTTGCACTGTTTTTAGTATGTGATTTTTGGGAAAATATAGGTTTTCTGTGCTGTATGTACAGAATTTTTGGTTGTTTTGGTTTTTGTTAAGTCAAGTTGGGTATAATGTTTGTTTTGCTTGTTCTTGTTTGATTGTGGTTATGTTTGGCAGTATATTTTTTATTTTTTCAATAAACATTTTTGCGTAATAATGTGCTTTTGCTGGGTTGGTAGTGTCTAGTTTTGTAGCTAAATTGTAGTATCTATAAATTTCTTTGTCATTAAATAGGTGTGAAACTTTTTTAACTGTGTATATGTCAAACGGTATCATTTTTTTAGGTGGCCATATGTCGTGGACTTCAAGTTTTGCACCTAAGGCTTCATATGCTGCCTGAATCGCTGCAATGATGCTTGATTGGTTTAGATATATTTCGGCTTGGTTGAGTTCCCATTGAATGTAGGAGTCTTTAATGTTGATTTCATATTTTTTTCCTGTAAGTAGGTCGTTTTGGAAATTATAAAGTATGGGATCACAGTTGAAGAGTTGGGTGTAAAATTTTGTAGTAGAATTTTCTACGTTGCAGAGTTTTATGGTTTCACTTGTTATCCAACAGTTTATTCTGTTGCCTTTCCATCTATTGTAGCAGTATAGGTTTGAGAGTTTTAATAGGTAGCTTCGTATTTGTTCTGGGAGTTTTTCTTTGGTGGTGGCTTCTTGGAGTTTTTTTTCGGCGTATTCGTAGATGATTTGAGGTACTTGGAGAAATATTTCTGGTTTTTGGTCACTTATTTTTTTGAAGAGTGTTTGCCACGGTTTTGGATCGTAACTCATTTTTTCAACGACAAGTTTTGACGCGTTTTTTAGTTTTTCTTGGATTGCTTTGTTGTTTTTCATGCGTGCAAGTATGTAGTCATGTATGATCCATGTGGTCCAATCGGTATGGTTGTGTGTGCGGAGGTATTTGGTGAATATTTCTTCGTGGGTTTGGTTGTTAAAATGGTATTTTCCGGGTAGGTAGTGGTAGATTGCGTAGCGTTTAGCTTGTATGATTTTCCAGTCGTTTTCGGGGTAGGTTTGGGTGTGGTTGCATTGTGTGCAGGTGGTGGTTTTTGTTTGATTGTTGTATGTGAGTTTGTTGTTTTTGTTGTTGCATTGGGTGCACCAGTCACGGTTGTCTGTCCACATGTCGTATTGCTCTTCTTGGACGGCCTTATTTTTTTGTTTTGATAGTGTACTTATTTACAAAACCCCCAACTATGCACATATTTAAAATAATTTTTGAACGTTAATGACACATTTATGTATAAACAGCTATGTAATATCTTGTAAATTTTTAAAAACTTTAATTCATTAAGCACATAAAGCAAATACAAATTTATTTTTCACCAACAAAAAAATAGCATCAAAATTAAAAAATCAGTAACATCCATACCCTACTATGACAAAATAAAGATGGGTAAACGGACACGAGAAACGCACGAAAAAATAGTCACAACCAAACACCAACCAAGGTTTTTCGCTATTTCCTGTGGTGAGCATGTTAGTCTTTCTCTAATCTTGTTTATGTTCTCCAGTATGTTCCATACAACTATTTGTCGTAACGAAACTTGCTGATTCCACCCACACATTTTAGCGAAGAACCAAAATTTTTAGTCACTTGTTATGTGAGGTCTACATAACTATTAAAAAACAAGTTTTGCAAAAGTCTTATACTGTTACACTATTGAAAACATGTAAAATTATATGTCGGGAACTCTCTTAAAATGAATTATCGATACATTACAATCGCCGCTATCTCGATATACAGTAAAACCTGAATCTTTAAATTTTTCAACAAGCTGCTGTTTAATTTCACTTGTATGAGCTTCAACTATTACATACTCTAGTTTCCTTAGAACTTCTTTAGGAACATTAATTAACGATATTTCAGCACCTTCACAATCGATCTTTGCAACATCTGCACCACTTTCAGCAATAACCTTTGATATATCCTTAATTTTAATACTCATTTTATTCTGTGCTTCTTTCATTTCAAGACCAAAACAATTATCTGCTTTATCATAAACGACAGATATCTCACCATCCGTATCCCCTATACCTTCAAAATGTATCTCTGCATTTATTCCGTTCAAACGAATATTTTCACAAATGAATTGTTGATGCTCAAGTACAGGTTCATAGATTACAACTCTTTTAGCACCCTTTGACCAAAAAAAAACAGCTGACTCGCCTTCAAATCCACCAATATCTAACACCACTTTATTTCGGTAATCATATTCGTAAACCCCTGTTTCTATCTCATCTACAATGTACATCACTGTGAAAGAACCGATTAAATGATAATTATCTGTAGTAACTTTGAAAGTTTTATCATTTATCTGTTGTAGGTGATATTTTTTTATAAGTTCATAATTATCTCTAAGAATTACAAATTGCGAATATGTTGTTTGAAAAACTGAACCATTTGGAAAGGTAACTTTGACAGATTTTTTTAGTTTCATGTTCAGAATTGTAATAGGATTTTTTACTATAGATACCGTTTTAATAAGTCCTTTTAACGTTACCATAAAGCTCATCTACCTAACGTACAATATAACACTATAATTGTTGTCTCATGTATATTTAAATTACTGTATGTGTTTCACACAATAAACTGCTCGGAATTATTTTCTGTTTTCATAGTTAAACATTCCACAAATCAGAGATACACATAACTCAAAACGCCTACACCCTATACGACTTATTTACAACAAACATAAACACCTTAAACTTTACAACAATATTTCCCACAAACACCCATACACAAAAAACACACAACAAATTGCATAACAACCCCAGTTTTTCCCTCAAACACACAATATACAGACACACATAAGTACACAAATAAGCATTAGTGTTTAACATGATGTTTTAGCGTTTTTACGCCGTCTGAAAACCGTTAAAATTGAACGCGTTTTAGATAGCATCAAGATTGCCCAGCAGTATTTTATTAAGTGTTTTATTTTTATGAGGTTGTTTGTGTTGTTTATGGTTGTGTTTAGTGTTATGGTTATGAGTTTGTTTGGTTTGTGACTTATTTTTTCTTGTTGTTTGGTTTGTGTTTGTTTTGGTTTTGTGAGTGGTTTTTTGTTTTGCTTTTTTGTGTTGGTTGTTTTTATAGAATAGGAAGTTTGGTGCCCTACCCAAACAGAGCAGGTACCCAAACCCCCTTCTCAGAACCGCACGGACCAGTTTCCCGGTATGCTAGCTCGCCAGC
>WRNB01000071.1 GCA_009776805.1 Candidatus Bathycorpusculum grumuli
TACCGTTTGACTACAAAACACAAATAACAACATTATTTTAATGCAACTGTCTTCTTGTTCAACATCGTAAATTGTGGTAAGAAAAAAGTCGGGAATTACGGCTGAATGGACCATAACCATGTTTCCTCAGATGTTGCAGCCATCCATAATCCTTAGACAAACACCTAACACAATTAAATATAACCTGAAAAAATAATCAACAACAACTGCGCATATTATTTTTTGGCACATAATTTTTAAAGTTTATGGATATTTCAAAGTTTTAAGTCGTTACTTACTATTTCATAAATATATTAGTAAGGCTTAAATCGCATTATAGTTTTATTTGTATTTGGACTGAAAATAAACCTCATAAGAGTTATTTAACGATAACACACAGTGGACATAAATAATCCACAAAAATAGTCAATTAATGAATAATAGCAAGAAATGAGAAAATAATGTCTAATGTTGAAATCACCATGTTTGTAGAGTTAAAAAATATCAGCACTATTGTAACGTGGTTCTGTGCTCTCATGAGGCATACAACAGTTCGCACTATACAGCTATTACTAGTAATAAGTACTATCCAAAGTGTTAAACACCATATTACTATTTATACAAAAAAATCGCTGAAAAAAATTTGCAGTAAACATAAAGTCACAGGCAGTCAATAACCATGAAAACACAAGATATTTACAAACCACTTATTGTTCAAAGCGACATGTCACTACTTCTTGAAACAAATAATGAATCCTATGAATCCGCAAGAGATGAACTTTCATCATTCGCTGAAATAGTGAAGTCACCTGAGTACATTCACACATACAAAATGACGCCAATCTCGCTTTGGAACGCAGCAAGTGCAGGCGTGAAAGACACAGATATTGTAGAAATACTTGAAAAATATAGCAAATATTCAATATCTGAAACAGTAATTGCACGTTTAAAACAAATTAGCAGTCGTTACGGAAGAGTACGAATTATTAAAAATCGCGACGAATTATTTTTAGAAACTGACGATGAAAATATCATGGCACAACTCTGCGCTGAAAAATCTGTTTCCAAATTTTTTATCGAAACACCACAACACAATATCGTTAAAATTAATTCCATATTTAGAGGACATATCAAACAAGCTTTAATGAACATACAATTCCCACCAGAAGATTTAGCAGGCTATTCAGACGGTGAACCCTTAGAATTTGACCTAAAACTAGACGTATTCAAACCACGAGACTACCAACTAGCATCGGTTAGTGCTTTTCGCGCCAACGGTAAAGGTGACCATGGTGTTGTAGTCTTGCCTTGCGGCGCAGGAAAAACCATTGTGGGCATCATTACCATGTCAAAACTAAAAACTGAAACGCTCATTCTCACAACGTCTATAACTGCCTTAAGACAATGGATAAGTGAATTAAAATGCAAAACTAATATCGACCCTGAATTAATTGGCGAATACAGTAGCGAAAAAAAGGAAGTCAAACCAATAACGATTTCAACGTATCAAATTATCAGTGCAAAGAATAAAGATGAAAAACAAAAACATTTTGAACTATTCTCAAAACGCAACTGGGGTTTTATTATCTATGACGAAGTGCATACCCTTCCGGCACCTGTTTTCCGCATTACAGCGGAACTTCAGACAAAACGCCGTCTTGGATTAACCGCGACACTTGTAAGAGAGGATGGCCATGAAATCGATGTATTCGCACTTATCGGGCCGAAACGTCATGAAATAGGCTGGAAAGTCCTTGAAGGACAAGGATGGATTGCACAAGCAGAATGTTTTGAAATACGTGTGCCCATGCCTAATGACTTAAAAATGCCTTACGCTATAGCATCAAAACGTGATAAATTTCGTATTGCAGCGGAAAATCCAGATAAAAATATCATCATAAGCAAGCGCATCGCAAAACATCGTGATGCACATATTTTAATTATAGGCACCTATCTTGATCAGCTTAAACGTATTTCTGAACAATTGAGTGCGCCGCTTATCACTGGAAAAACAAAAAACAAAGAACGAGAAGAACTTTATAATCGTTTCAAAAACGGTGAAATCAAGTTACTCGTAGTGTCAAAGGTCGCAAATTTTGCCATAGATTTGCCTGACGCAAATGTAGCAATTGAAGTTAGTGGTAGTTTTGGCTCAAGACAGGAGGAGGCACAAAGATTGGGACGAATCCTCCGTCCTAAACAGGGTGAAAATAAGGCATATTTTTATACAATTGTATCTCGAGATACATGTGAAGAAGATTTTTCAATGCACCGTCAATTGTTCCTCACAGAACAAGGATACCCATATAAAATTACTGATGAGAAAGTGTAACAAATGAATAAAAAAACAGAAATAACAGCCTACTTGAATAATTGCACGACCAGCGTGGCGGATGGTTGTGCGATAGGAACAGGTTTAACCGCTATACATAAACGTATTTTCAATTGTAAAAATAATGTTATTAAAGCTGAAATGGTTAAAAACCTTACAGAGTTTTATGCTGAAGAGAAAAACATTATAAACATTTGGAAGTCCTTAAATGAATGTGAACGCGATTTTGTTTCTTACATTGTTCAATATAAAGGTAAAGAACACATTCAGACTACACTTGAATATGCAAAGAAACATAAAATTGCGATACAATACAAAACAATAAGGGGATATAACAATAATATTTTTGATGAGTATAACTATTCCCATTTGAAATTTTTACATATATTAAACCAACATATTCCAGGAACAAAAACCTCATTATTGTTTCCAAGTGGGAAAGATATGCCATCATTTATTTTTGCAGTATTGCAAAAAATTGTTGAACCGATGAAATATGAATATAATGAATTTATTCCAACAAAAGCTGATTTCGTCATTTGTCGTGAACACAGGCTTGGAGACTTTGCTGCAGTCGTTCGATTTGCTGGTACTGAACAATTAAAAGTAAAAGCAGAAACGTATGATATTACTAAATCAAAACTGGTAAAAATGTCGGAGTTAATTGGTTTTGAAGAAGTATGTGATCAAAACGGCAAGTTTTGTGCGCCAAAAGAGGCAAAGCGTAATAATGATTTTAAAGTTGCTCCGTTGTTGTTTACACTTGCGGCTAATTCAAAATTAGTTGATATTGATTATAATGGAGATGTATTACCTGGGAAACAATCAACCACACTGCTTATGATGCCACTACATGAATTTGCTAAAAAATTGTTTACCGATTACGCCAAAGAAAATAGCATATACGAACTTCGGTACATACCACGTATTACAGCATATAACAGAGAAAAATGGATAAAATGGCATGAATGTAGAAAAGAAATTTTTGAATTACTAAAAAGTTGCCCGATTGAAACATTCATTAACTTTGAAGATTTCAATAAATACGCAAAAATTTTCTACGGCAACTTCTTCAGACGCATGTTATACTACACCGTCATGATAGGAGGATACAATTTCAGTTACGATAATTTTAGAAGTTATGATTCAGATTGGGATAAGTGTGAAGCACAAATTATAAGACTTATTTTATCATTCCTATCAATAATTGGGATGATAGATATTGTATATTCGCAAAATATGCCCCGTACAAAAAATCCTTACAACACCGAATTTTATGTGGGAATCTCAGGATTCCGTATCACAAAACTTGGCGCATGGATTCTAGGTATGACAAATAAATATGAAGCATCCACAACTGCAGTTATGCGAAATGAAAAAGGCGAATTACGAGTATTACCAGATTACTCCATCGTTATTTCAGGACTTAAATGCCGCATCGAACACGAAATTTATCTCAGCCGATTCCTTACTAAAGTGTCCTCCGATGAAAACGCCTCAGTATATAAACTTGACTTCAAATCAATAATTCGAGCTTATGACGACGGAATAACTCCAATGAAAATAAAAAAATACTTAAAAAACGCAAACAATAATACTTTACCAAATAACGTAGAACGCTCTCTAACAGACTGGCAAGCCAAAGTTGGCAAAGTAAAAATTCGCGAACTCACAGTTCTCGAGACAGATGACGAATTATTACTTGAAGAAATAAAACACATCAAAGCTATGAACAACATTATAACTGGCGATTTACGTCATGCAATCAGCCTTGTTAGCACAGGTAAAAAGAAAGCAAAAACACTAATCGAGAATAACGGATGGATAGTAGATATCTAATCATCAAATCATGCAAATTAAAACATAAAAACGAAATATTCACCACCTCAACATACTCTACGTTAGACAGCCAAACACCATCCAGAACATCGGAAAACACATAACAACTGAAACGTTCAAATTCAACCCTCAAATAAAAAATCAAAACAACCATACAGTTCAAATTCTGCAGAATTTTGTACACATACAACTCATATGACAAAACTGATAAACTATACCACATTTTTTTCTACACAAAAAACATTTTTACACATACATCAAAAACAAACAAAAGAGCCTTTTTACAATAAAAAATGTATACACAAACAGCCGCCAAAAACCATTTCAGAAAACTATGTAACATAGTAACACTGTTTTGTAGCACGTAATTTTTAGGAAAATATAGGTTTTCGGAGGTCGCCCATACAAACATAACAAAAAATTAAGCAACCTTTTGAATTTGTTCCACAATTTT
Organism: Candidatus Bathycorpusculum grumuli; assembly: GCA_009776805.1. Classification (GTDB taxonomy): domain Archaea; phylum Thermoproteota; class Bathyarchaeia; order Bathyarchaeales; family Bathycorpusculaceae; genus Bathycorpusculum; species Bathycorpusculum grumuli. Next base: position 4,605 of record WRNB01000071.1, read on the forward strand.
TTGTATTTGCACTCTTGTTAAACAATTATTTTCTTGATTTTTTATGTAACTTACAAGTTGTGATAATCGAAGAACTGTAACAGAGGAATTACTAATACGTAAAACAACATGTACATTGGTAAAAACAATTATACCCTTTACATAAACCCCATAACCCATAAAAACTGACGATACATCAACTATTTTTTTGATTCTTTGAACATTATGTTTGACTTGTAAACTTGGGCTACCAATAACAGTTTTGCCAGGTCGTTGCCATTTGTCACCATTACAAATTATTGTACCACCCCAATTTTTAGTTTCCAACACATAAACACCACTAGGCCCTACTATAACATGATCAATATCACCACCACCTTCTTTTAGATAAACGCCATTTATGAGATAATAATCATCACTTAAACTACGTGTTAATGTACTAATTACTGTTTTTTCCCCTTGTCGCCCACTTTTGTAAATATGATACTTCCGTTGATAATACCGAAACATCAACAAACCAATTAATGTTGCTACAAACCCTACAACCTCAACTACACCAATACCTTGAGTTCGAAACAAAATACAAAAACTTGTCAAACCAAAAGCTATGACAAAAAAAAGAAAACTTAAACATGCTTTACCAAAATATTTTTGAGATTGACTTTTCAAATAGTCACTATCTTTACCTATTTTTCGCACATAGCGCACCCTTAAATAATCAAAGTACTTACTGACTTTATTTACTATATCGCCATTTTTAAACACTATCTATAACATTAACCTTCTCGGATTTTATTTCTGACTCCATTTAATTACACCACAAACTAAAACCACACACAACCCACAACATCCACACCTACCACAACACCTAGTCCAAAAACTTCACCGCAAACCTAACAACAACATTCAAAACAAACACACACCCACAAAAAACACACCTACCCACAACTTTTTTCCCACAACACACAACATACAACCCATAAATTTCCTCTTAAACACTTCACCACTCTTATACAACCGCAAAATCCCCAAACACCCACTAACACCCATAAACAAAAACCCATCAAAAACAAAACAACCAACACACACTTAATAAAGAAAAAAACCGCACTCATCACACTCTACATACACAACACAAATAACTTACTATCTAATCAGTTAACAATTAGCCATGTTTTTTGGGTACGACATTTCTTTTTACCACTATAACACCTTTTTTAGTTTTTTCAAAACACTCCACTGAACTCTCCACCACACCCACCAACACAACCTCAACCCTATCACCTCCTCTTTTTTTATAAGGACTTTTTACCCGACAAACTAAATTGCCCACCCCAATCAAGACATACTCTACCCACACCACAATATCATGAATTGTAACCTCACAAACGTCAAACTCGTATGATAACTCTTTTTGTGTAACATATTGACACCAATATTTCACACACATAAAAATGGACTTTCCAAAGATAATTTGGCATGTCTACCGCATCGTTTATGTTTCTCTGCATTAACAACGCGTAAAACCTCAATTATAACATCAAATGTTTCTTTTTTAACATCAAATAATTGTTTAAAAATCTTCTGGACTTTGTTTTATAGCTCTTTCACATCAATTCATACAAATCTGTCAAACAATTATTGTAATAAACATAAAACAAATCAATCACACTTTCATAATTTCCAATAATACTCAATATACAGAATATTTGTTTCACGTATTTAATTTTGTATAAGGTTAATTAGAAAGAAAAACTGTCACTCTTTTGTCCCAAAAACAGACACCCATATAAATTAGAAAAAAGCAATACCAAAACAGAGTGTTCCGCATTCTCTGCTTAACAACCATCTCCAATTTAATCAAGTTAACGTGTTTAGAATATAGACAGCAGATATGTTGGGTAAAAAGTTTATATTGTTGTCTGATTTTTGCTTTATTCTAATATAAAGAAACAATTCTATCGGAAGTAGGGATTTACATGGCATATTTAACTACAACAGGTTCGGGACAACCCGTCCTTATCCTTAAAGAAGGAACAACACGAAGTAGAGGAAAAGAAGCCCAGAGAAACAATATTATGGCTGCACGAGTAATTGGCGAGGTCTTAAAAACCACATTAGGTCCAAGAGGCATGGATAAAATGCTCATCGACAGTCTAGGTGATATTACAATTACTAATGACGGCGCAACAATTTTAAAAGAAATTGATGTTGAACACCCCGCTGCGAAAATGATGGTTGAAATTGCGAAAACTCAGGATGACATGGTTGGCGATGGAACCACCAGTGCAGTTGTCCTTGCAAGTGAGCTTTTAAAGAAAGCCGAAGAGTTACTTGAACAGAACATTCACCCAACAATTCTAGTTAGCGGTTACCGTAAAGCATCTCAGAAAGCAATTGAAATCATATGTAAAATTGCTGAACCATTAGATACCGATGACCGCAAAACTTTACTTAAAGTAGCTTTAACTTCAACAAGTAGCAAATCCGTTGGTAGCGCAAAAGAACATTTAGCAGAAATCGCTATAGATGCAGTAAAACAAATTACTGAAAAACGTGGAGACAAAACGATTGCAGACATTGATAACATTCAAATCATCAAAAAAACTGGCAAAAGTTTGCTTGAAACAGAATTAATCAAAGGCATAATTGTTGACAAAGAAGTTGTCAATCCATGCATGCCAAAAACAAAACAAAACGCAAAAATCGTGCTTCTTGACTCACCACTTGAAATTGAAAAAACTGAAATCAGTGCAGAAATCAGAATTAAAGATCCATCACAAATGAAAGCATTTCTAGATCAAGAAACTGACATGTTAAAAGAAATGGCTAACAAACTAAAAGATGTGGGTGCAGACGTGATTTTCTGCCAGAAAGGCATAGATGATATGGTACAACACTTTCTAGCCAAAGAAGGCATCATAGCAGCACGGCGTGTAAAAGAATCAGATATGGAAAAACTCGCACGCGCAACAGGCGCAAAAATCAGCAGTGACCTAGACGATCTAAAGAAAGATGACTTAGGCCAAGCAGGTTTAGTTGAAGAACGCAAAATCGGCGATGACAAAATGATTTTTGTCGAAAAATGCAAAGACCCACACAGTGTAGCAATTCTACTCCGTGCAGGCTTAGAACGCATGGTCGACGAAGCCGAACGTGCAATGACCGATTCACTATCCGTCATATCAGATGTTATCGAAAACAACAAAATAGTACCAGGCGGCGGCGCAGTAGAAATTGAACTTGCAAAAGAACTACGTAAATACGCCACCACAGTAGGCGGACGCGAACAACTTGCAGTCGAGGCATTTGCAGAAGCACTGGAAGTAATCGCAAAAACTCTAGCCGAAAACGCAGGACTAGAACCAATAGATATTATAGCACAACTGCGCACAGCACACGACACAACAGACAATAAAAATAAAGGTATCAACGTCTACGAAGGCAAACTACAAGACAGCATCAAAAACGGCGTCATTGAACCAATCATTGTCAAAGAGCAGGCAATCAAATCAGCAGCCGAATCAGCAGCCATGATACTGCGCATTGATGATGTAATCACATCAAAAACACCAAAAGGTGCCCCAGGCGGCATGCCAGGCGGCATGGGCGAAGAATAAAAATTCCCACCACCCAAATTTTTTAATTTTTTTGCTTTAACCAATAAAGACAATAACAATTTTCTGATACCAAGTTTTTTGTACAAATTTCTGTCTGCACTCTACGAAAACGTATTTATGTTAAAAGTCTTACCATTGTGCAACAAACACTCATGCGCTCTGGTAGTATAGTCCGGTCAAGTATAGCGGCCTCTCGAGTCGCGGACCCGGGTCCAAATCCCGGCCAGAGCACCAGTCCTCTGTATGTGATTCCCTTCCTCACGTTTTAAAAATTTCAAACAACACTTAGAGTATGAGCAAATGAGCCAAACCACGACGACCAACGTCTTGTAAAACACCGCCACAACAGAACAAAAATTAAAAACTGTATGATACGAAATATTTAAACACTAAAAACATAAAAATATTTCTAAAACACAAATTTTTCAGAATTGTTTACGACAGCAAAAATTCTGTAAACTAGTTTTCAGACAGTCTCCCCAAGAAAAATATGATACAACACCTACAACCTGACCCTATACAAAGAAACCGTCCTAAACATAGAAACAACTCAATACAAAAAGAAAAACCCTTGAAAAAAACAATACCAAATTACAGACAAGACTAAACAAGCTCGAAGAAACTATCTCAAATCTAATAGCGACTCAGAACAAAACTTAGTCTTGTTTATTACCTCTAAACTTTGTTGCTGACACTCTTTTTTTGTTTGTCTTCCAGCTTTTTTTGGGCATCTTTAAGAACAGCAAGATAGACCTGTTCAACAGATGTTAAAGCGGCTACTGTCTTTTGACGATATTTTACGTATTCACACTCTGCTTGTGCAAAAGCATCCTTATGACTAACTACGCCGGCATCAGACAAAACTCCTTTGCCATAACGTTTAGCAAAATCATCCAATTCCCCAACCCAATCCTTCATATACATAGGCTTATGTTGCATAGCTCGAAGCTCCGCAAGATCAAAAAACGCCGACACCATACGATTCAACACAGCGAGCTCTTCTTGAGATAGATAATTTTTGGCAATTCCCACTTCGTTTTTTGTAGGTTGCTCACCTGAAAAAACAGTCAACCCCATAAAAGGCAACTCTGCATTAGCTCGCTGGGCAATCACTTCAGCAGCGGTATGCCCATGTGCTGCGAAATGAATTTTATTTTGAACCATTTTGAAAAACTCTTGCGACACAGGCGTTCGCGGGTCATAGTCTACACTTGTGGCATAAAGATCAAGAACCTGACGATAAAACACCTTCTCACTAGAACGTATATCACGAATACGCTCCAAAAGCTCAAACCAATAACTCCCACCACCAGCCTTTTTCAACAAATCATCATTCATCGAAAAACCCTTAACAATATATTCACGCAAAACCCCTGTGGCCCAACGCCGAAACTGAACCCCACGCAAAGACTTTACACGATAACCAACCGAAATAATAACATCCAAATTATAATACTTTGTTTGATAATTTTTACCATCAACCGCAGTTGTCAAGTATTCCTTGACAACTGAAACTTTATCAAGCTCACCCTCTGCAAACGCGTTATTAATGTGCAGACTAACGTTTTGTTTTGTTGTTTGAAACAACTCGGCCATCTGTGCTTGGGTCAACCATACAGTTTCCTCTTCCAATCGCACATCAATCTTTGTACGCCCATCACCAATTTGATAAATAACTATCTCAGAATTACCAAGTGCCATAACTAATTACCCTTCTACTGCTAATTAGTATCTTTTTTCAGGCTATATAAAGTCTATAGAAACAAGTACAAACAAAAATCAAACAAAGTTCCACATTTAATTTGCCTTCACAGATATACATTCTTTGCAGATTAGCTTCAGAAAAATGAAATGCACAATATGCAACAAAGGTCACACAAGAAGTAGTTTTAGAAGAGAAAAAGCATGTGGCAACAAGAAACAATTATTGACAAGGAAAATACAGAAAAATAGTAAAGAATAAAAGTTTGAAGCGTTATTTTGTTTCTGATGACCGCTCAAGACAAGCCGTAATCTGTTCATTGGTGAGTCTAAGCTTGCCTATCTCTCGTAAAAATTCCTTTAGTAACTCTTTATCAACTTGAACATATTCAGTCAAATCAGTTCACTATAAATCAAAGGTACACAAATTTTAGTTCTTTGTCAATACAGGCGGGTAAATCCATAAGTCATCTCACATTATAAGTATTACAGTTGTAACTTTTTTTATTTATTGTGTTTTGTTGTTTGGTTACAGCAGTATTAGTGGTTGTTAGTGTTGATTGGTATAAAATTGTGAATTAGAGCCTGTATTTGATGAATTAATGGCATGTGCCATTGGTTATGTTTATCATTTTACAATTGTAATACTAAGCTATAATGATAGGGTTAATTGGTCTAATGATGAGTTTTTGGACTTTTACATCCGTCCAGCAAACTATCAACCACCATTCTTAGTGTAGTGTTCGTTTAAAGCAGGTTGTTCCACGGAAGTAAGTAGATTTTTGGACTTGTTCTTAGTTTGCCCCTCATTTCAGAACTTTTTGCTCACGATGTTTTATTTTACTTCCATAGCGTTCATGTAATCAAGCAAATTGAATCTATAATGAGTAAAAAGATGGTCGTCAATTGCAAATTCAATTTTTTGCTACACGCCACTGCTGAGTAATAACGCTAAAGTTGTATTTGCTGTTTTCAAGAAAGATACTTGTTGCTTGTAATGTAGCATTGGTAGATTTTCATGGAAGAGTTCGCCAGCGGTGTTGAATTGGAAGAATTGTGAAAACCAGACTGCGCAAAAACTAAAATATTTTTATAACACCTAAAACCAAAATTTTAATAAAAAAACAAAACAACACACCAAACACACCCCAAAAAAACAAAAAAAACAACCACAAACCACAAAAAACCACAAAAAACCACAAAAAACCACAAAAAAACAACCTACAAACCAAAAACACCCGCCAAACCAACCCCATCACCCC
>WRNB01000072.1 GCA_009776805.1 Candidatus Bathycorpusculum grumuli
TGTTTGTGTTCCAAATAAGTGTTGTTGGCCCATGTAGTTTCCCTGCTTTGTCTTTGTTACCTATAATGTACATGCTAGTTAAGAGGTTTTCGGAGGTTGCCCATAGTAAAAGCTACTTTGTAGAGTACAAATTAAGTTATTCGACATAGTGAGACGAAAAAGATACATAAATATATACAGAACAATACTTAGAATAGTGATAAAATGAAAAGTAGTTTATGGGATACCGCTCAAAGTGTGGTTTAGCGGCTAAATTTCGGCAGGCTGTTTGAATGAATAAAATTGATTATCTAAAATATGCAATGAAAACGTGTGAATTAAAAAAGTCAGATAAACCGAATGTGCAAGATATCGCTGATGTGCTGAAAAGCACTTTTGAAAAAGTATATGATGTAATATGCTTGGATATTGATGGAACGATTACAGGAACAACATCTGACATAAAAGATGTTTCGCCAGAAATGATTGACATATTTAAAAAATTATTTGATGCACAAGTATGCGTATGTTTTGTTACAGGAAGAGGACGAAAAAGCGCAACAGATTTTGTTAAAAAAATTATTTCATCAGGCGGATTAGATGAAAAAACACCCAATAGGTGGTACTGTATTAATGGCAATGGCTTTGGATTTTTACACACCATAACTGATTTCTGGGATACTGAAACTGAGTTTGTTGAGATAACACGTCAAAACAAATTTTGCAGGGATAAAGATAACTTAAGGTCTAATATCGCAAAAATTATTTCATTACGGTCGAGCTTAGACGAGGAAAAAATAATAAGTGAATCTAAAGAATCAAACTATAAAACAAGTTTGATATTTACTTTTAACACTATATTACCGAATGAACTTAGCATTGTTAATTATTTAAAAGAGTATTTAAAAAATTATCCAGATTATCGTTTATCAAAAGGAAAGTATAGTGAAATACACGGAGGGAAATATTTTCTTGAAGTAAGTTGCACTTCAAAAGGTCAAGCAATTAAAAAAATTATACAGGTTATGAATATTTCTGAAGATACCGTACTAAGAGTTGGAGATCAAGGCGACGAGTGGGGTATTGATCATACCATGCTTAACACAAATGAGAGTTTTTCCGTTGGAACAATATCAAAAGATAATCTAAAGTGTTGTTTTCCCGTATTAGATTACAATAGCGGCTATAAAGTGTTAAAAGGTTCTGAAGGAACAAAATTTTTATTAAAAACTATAAATGTACGTCCATCAGTTTCGTTTAATATTTCGAATAGAGAAAAAATTTGATCGTTTAAACGTGTGAGTTACATGGGATAATTTTTGCCTGGATATGTTTATTGCGAAAAGAATAAACGGTAGGCAAAAGTGAGTTTTCATAGAACCCACAAACCAATAAACTCAAAGAACAAAAATATTTGGAGCACAAAAATGAAAAGGGACACACAGTTCACGCTTAAAAAAGCACATAAACATTTTCAAGTTATTACAAAGCATAGAATTGAAGTTGGTAAAGTATGTTTTCGTGCAGGACTATATTGGCAAGGAATAACTCATGACCTGTCTAAATACTCGCCAACAGAGTTTATCTCTTCTGCACGATATTACCAAGGTACAAGTAGCCCTATTGATGCGGAAAAGAAAGACAAAGGCTATAGTTTAGCGTGGTTACATCACAGAGGACGTAATCCCCACCATTGGGAATATTGGATTGAAAGACTTAGCAAGGGTGGTGTGCCGCTTAAAATGCCTCTTAGATATCTTGTAGAATTAGCTTGTGATTTTATAGGCGCAGGGAAAGTGTATATGGGTAAGTCGTGGACTTTTTCAGAGCCATTCAAATATACACAAGATAAAATACTGAAGGGTAACATGAAATTGCATAGCGAAACACAAGAACTGTTGCTTCAAATACTCAAAGAATTTGAACAAAAAGGCTATTCAGCATTGAAACAAAAAAACATAGCAACACTGGCAGAAGGTTTAAACTATGTATAACTACCACCAAGAGTGCAGAATATAAAAAAATTGGCAGTATCCCGAAGTATTTTAATTGGTGTGGTTTATTAGAAAGAAAAACTTTTACTGACCAAAGCCTCATCTTGCACCAAAAATATTGCTAAACCAATCATACTTTTGGGCCCTCCGCAGAAACCTATCACACACTTAACTTTACCACACTACCATATAGTGAAATGCCATAATATCCTTGTAAAATACCACAGTCCATTATGATGAAGTGTTAGACACTTATTAACTGATCCTTGAAACCTACCACCTATTGTAGGGGTAAAAAACTCGGAAATTTGAGTTACGTTTGTTTTCAATAATATCAAGAACTATTTGCTTAGTTAAGACCGAATAAGGAGTGTGATGACCAAGCTCGTCTGGTTTTAAAACATAATATTTCCATGATTCCATCATTTTTGGGTTCTTCAAGAAAGCTTCCAATAAAGCCTGTGAAGCACCACCAGTGCTACCAATAGGGTAAAACGGTTTACCCTTACAACGCTTGGTAAAAAGATAAAACTCATCATTACATTGCTTGTTGTCAATGTCGTATACGCCATCCATACCCCCAATAGAAACACCCGCAATCAATTTCTGGTCACTTAACATATTAACACGCATTTTTAAGAGACTTTGTACACGGTCTGTGCCTTCAGAGCTTACCCACATTATTTTACCAATACCCTCTTTTTCTAATTGTAAAGTCTCTTTTGGTATAACGTCACGAAATAACTCTGATTGATAAATGTAAACAAGTGGAAGATCTAATTTAACTTCTTGATTAGCACAAAAAAGGGAAAAATCTCTGGCAACCGAGAGTACTAAAGGAGAAATTGTCGGATGGCCACCAAATACAAGTTTGCCTTTTGCACCAAACACAGATCTCGCCAAGGCCACAACAGCACTTGTTATTTCAAATGGATTCGCTTCTGGAAATTTATTTGCACGATCCCCATAAGGAAAACTTGCAGACATAAAAACACTGGAACCAGCCAAACCGTCTGAATAAAAAGGTGACCCTATCAACCATTGCCAACTCCCTTTGGTTAAAGAATTATCAATAGAATTTACACCTAAAGTAACTTTAAGCTTTCGTTTATTTATTGTCCAAGTTAAAAACTCATTCTGGTTCGACGGGAGCTTAGTACCGTATTGTAATAATATTTTATTCGGTGCAGGCGCAAGACCTTCTTTTGGTATGGGTATATTATCCAATTGGTATAAGTCTTCTGGACAGGATAATCTAGGTGTAATAGCAACAATTTTACATTGTTTACTTGTACGATCTTTTAATACTAAATGCCAACCAGGATATTCCGTTATGTCCATGTTTTTTTCTTTTGCAATTTTCTTTACTGCATTAACAGCTTCTCGTCTACGGCGAAACAACCCTGCATAGTGCTCATCTTCGACCTTACGAAGTATCTCCTTTATTGTGCTAACATCGATTTCACCATTTTTAACCATTGGAGGTTCAATAGAAACTATTGGCGGTTCCATTTTTGATACTACTGTAGGTAAATCATGTTCCGCGTTTTTCCAGTGTACCACTACAATAGGCATATTAGATTCCAGAGCCTGAATTATTTCAGCAGTAATCCACTGTGATTCATGCATTTCGGGAGAGTGTAACAGTAAAATAAACGCCGTTTCTTCTATTGCTTTTGTAATTTCGTCTTGAATATTTTGCGATGACGCAACCCTAATTTTATCTAAGAAAACGTTGAATCCTTTTTTGACTAAACCATCGTGAAGTTGAAAAGCGACACCAGTAGCATCTGACCGTTTATAAGATATGAATATTTTTCTATCTTTATCCAATATACCCAACGATTCAAATATCGTTGACAACAATTGTGACGGCACAGGTGTTCCATTTTCCCAAATAACCGCCTGAATATTTTCGATAACATATGGAACTTGTTTGGAAGCATCGCGTTCATCTTTGATGACAGGAATTATTTGTATTTTTTTCTCTATAGCAAAAGATAATTTTTGGTTAAATTTTTCATCTTTAAGTGCTTGTTCACTGCTAAGATACACTGCCACTTGGCTATATTCATTGGCTACATTATCTGCCAAAGAACGCAGGCAACATTCTTCAGAAATAGCTATTTCAATTCCAAACTTATCAGCATCACACATAACAGCCTCACGAACAACATCCTTTCTAGCGTCATCAGCAACGCTAATGATGAATAATTGAAACAGTTATATCCCATCCACAGGCAAGAAGCAAATGACTTTTTCTCCTTGTATTTTCTCTGTTACTCCCCTGTAAGGCTCTGGATATATTTTTCGTTAATTTCGACCGATTTTGGTGTATATAGGCTACAAATTACAAAAGAGCAAATGTGATAAATGTTGTTTTATAAAAATCTGACAAAATATCTGCTGTGTCAGTAGCAGAATGAATGTATCCACCGATTCTACTTTTGATGTTCTACTGTATTTCGGTCATTATTGGATAAAATGTGCACGTATGAAGCTAATTTGTGTTTTCCAAATTAAGGAACAGTTAAGTTATAATTTGCGAAAATATATGAAAGAATAGTGTTGTTAAAGCCATAAATGGGTAAAAACAGGTTATTTTGTAGTTGGAAAATTATGTAACTTCGTAAGTTATTGGCTAACAGCTCCTAACTACCCCATTTCTGAGTTACTAACGTCATACCGCAATATAATCACATACTATAAACAATCATCAACCATACATGTGCCACGTTTTTAAGCTCTTGTTATTTAATTTTTTAGCCAACCCCTTACGAATAAGAAATACTATCTCGTCAATATATCGTGAATTAAATAATTGTTCATTTTCTTCCTTGGATAAGCCATTATTTAGTTCTGTTAGTTTCAAAGTTTTAATGGTATCTATACTCTTTTGATAATTAATTATGTAGGTTGGATAATTTGAATTGATGAAATCAAACACTTCTTTAAATCCTTCGTTTTTTCTTTTTTGCCAGTCTAATGTTAATTCTTCAGGAACTTTGCCAGTCTTTATTGCTTCACATACACTAGCTGTAAAACCACCAAAACCACCTATAAGATAAAGAGGTAATCCTCGTTTCCCTGCAATCACTATTTCTTCAAGTACACCAGACATAAACCCTCTAGAACTAGAGTCCCCACCAGCACATATCCGTGCATCACATTTTGCATCCATTGCTTTACGCATCTCAGTCAAACATCTACTTCTCACAAATCGATATTTCCCCTTACTTTTCGCCTCACTTAATGCTACATATTCTTCCCTATTTGAAACTAACTTTGAAACATCGTCTGGACGACCTACTTCAATCACTTTTGAAACATCCATAATTTCACGTTTCCACTCTTTTGCTTTCTCAGGATCTTCTATAGATGTCGTCCATGCAACATAATTGATTATTTGAAACTCTTTTTTCGGATATTTTGCTCGGAGTACCTTTGCATAAGGGTATATGAATTCAGTGAATCCGTCGTCTCTAGCGTCGCCACCACAAACTAGGGTAGCATTACAATCCAATAAATATCGTGAAATTTCTTGTGATAAAACTTTAAGACTTGTATCATTATGACCAATCATTAATAATTCTTTTTGACTCGGATACGCAAAAGACATGCCTATATTTGTCCCTTCGAGGCTACAAATATTAGTTGTCAAAGGCGTTTCCACGGGAATATCTAATGATTTTAAGAAAGCAACCTCTTCTTCAAAAACAGGTGGATCAGGATAGACAAATCTTGTATAGCGATCATTATATTGGATATTACCATCTTTTATAACAAATAGTTTCTCAATATCAGATACTTCGGGTGGACGATTTAATATTAAAGCAGAGTTATCTATCCACTTTTTTTTCTGATACGCAATCAATAACAAATGAGCATACTTAAAACGAAGGGTTTCTATTAATGCCGCTTTAATTATCTCAAGCAAATTCTTTTTAAAAGGACCTACATTTAGTTCATCATGGAATTCATGTACAATATTGAACTGTTCTGACAATATTGGAGTGGGATTTTCTACAAAACTGCATATAAGCTTGAGCGGTGGTGTTGCATTATGATGAATGTGTATACTTGGGATATTGGTCAAAAGGGGAGTTCGTCTGTCTTCTGAGTTTTTCAAGGCATCTACAACAATAATTGGGCGATTATGTTTCTTTGCCCACAATATTTCGCGTTGACACCAATAACTAGATGAATAATTATCAGTGTTGATTGCAATAACAGTGGAGTCTTTAATATGTTCTTCTATTTCGGTATCAAACTGATAACCAGGTGCTATATCTGTTGTATCAAAAAAAGAATTCATGTGGCTATTATCAATGAAATTTTTTAAAGCTTTTGCAATCTCCTCACCCTGTGGATCATGTTTATGTTTAGTGTGACTTAAAAATAACTTTAGAGCCTTATCTTTACCTTTTGACGATTCACTACTTGAATTATTAAGGACATATCGGTATATCTCATGAACAATTTCAATAAAGATATGATCATACCTGACTTTTTCTTCAAAATCATACGCGCGTATAAAATTTCTGTTTTTATACGAACCTTTTAAGGTAAGTGCTGTTTTATCAAGTGCAATAGGAACCATACAAATATTTTCAGCTAAATTCATATTTTCAATAGATGATAGCCACTTGTCATCGCTCATAAATTCTTTACCAATGAAAGGGAAAAACATTGTTTTCCCACCTAAATCTTGTATTTCAGGCATAGTTTGAGTCCGCTCATTAGTATATAAAAAGACGGGTAAATTTGCTGAGCGAGAAAAAGGTTTTGTTACGTCTTTTGAAAGCCACTCTGATAATTGTATACTTAGCGATTTGGCACTTTCATCTTCTGGATTTTCGCTTGCATCCTTATGATGCCACATAAATATTACAGTTAAGGGGGGAATGAACGAGTTCACTTTGTTCATTTGCTTTCACCAAATCATTAATTGTTGATATTCGAACATATGAGTGTTATGTTGTGTGGGAATAGCTAGTTACACGATAGCTTTGATATAAGAGGAGTTTTGGCAGAGAGATGCCAACAAATGGTGAACCTGATAATCGTAAAGTCTACATTTTTTGGATGCTATGTGAGATAGCGGTTTTTTAGATTATATAAAACAGGTATAGACAGGCATGAAACTTTTTGCGATACATTAGATACTGTAGATTAATCGATTATTTTTATAAAGAATACCGATTACTCAGGTGAACATGGTTTAATTCTGAATGGACCTAACACGACTCTAATGAGAATCAATATTTTTCCAACCAACTCTCAAATGGGTCTTTAAATTCAGCAGAATTATAAGTGTTCGCCATATTCTCTTTCAATGTAACTGTACTTGATGTGTCGCCTATTTTTTTGAATATTTGATAACTTTTAAGATACCACTTCAATGCCGCGTCATACTTTGTCTCATGATGATACACCGTTGCAATATTACTATAGATAGTCGCAGTAGTTGGATGGTCTTTACCCAACACATGCTCATAAACAACTAACGCCGTCATATACCCATCTAATGCTTCCTTATACATACCCAAACGCAAATGAATACTTGCAATTTTGTCATATATGGCTGCAGTAAATTGATGGTTTTTGCCAAATACTTTTTTACGTATAGTTAAAGCCTTTTTATGCCAATGCAGTGCCTTTTTGTATTTGCCTTGATAATCATAGGTAAGTGCAATATTGTTATACGTTGCTGCAATATCCGGATGATCTTTACCTAACGCCTTTTCTGCAATAACTAACGCTTTGCGATACCATATTAGTGCCTCTTTGTATTTGCCTTGATAGTCGTAGGTGAGTGCAATGTTGTTGTAATTTGTTGCAATATCTGGATGGTTTTTGCCTAATGCCCTTTCTGCGATATCCAATGCTTTGTAATACAATTCTAATGAATCATCAAATCTAGCCATACGCATATAGACATTTGCAATGTTATGATAGCTTGTTGCAATGTCTTGGTGATCTTTGTCTAACACATTTTTACGTATGGCTAAAGTTTCATAATGCATTTTTAATGCATCATCCAATCTACCTAGATGCATATAAACGATCGCGATATTGTTGTATGTACCTGTAGTATCTGGGTGGTTTTTACTTAACACTTTTTCACGTATGGTTAAAACTTTCAAATATTGTTTTAGTGCTTTTTTAAATATGCCTTGGTGCATATAGACCGTTGCGATATTGTTGTACGCGGTTATAGTAATGGGGTGGTTCTTGCCAAACACTCTCTCAGTAATGGTTAACGCTTTGCGATACCATATTAGTGCCTCTTTGTATTTGCCTTGGTGATCGTAGGTGAATGCAATGTTGTTACATGTGATTGCTGTATCCGGATGGTTTTTTCCTGACACCCTTTCGCGTATGTCTAAAATACTGCGGAATACTTCTATTGCCTTCTCATATTCACCTTTGTTGTCGTGAATAAGTGCTATGTTGTTGTAGGTTGTTAGAGTGTTCGGGTGGTTTTTGCCCAACACACGCTTCATGATCCTTAAAGCTTCACGATACTCAGTTAAAGCTTCATCAAGCTTGCCCAGATGCTTATAGATAAGTGCCTTGTTGTTATATGTAATTGCATCATCTGCAAGCTCTTTGTCTGATGTTTCCGTGGTAACTAATGCCTTATCACACCATTTTAATGCCTCTTTGTATTTGCCTTGGTGATCGTAGGTGAGTGCAATGTTGTTACATGTGGCGGTAGTTTCTGGATGATCTTTACCTAACACTTTGAGCTGAATTGCCAAACCTTTATTATACCACTTCAGTGCCTCATCATACTGTCCTTTGTTTTTGTATGTATCTGCAATATTGTTATATGCAGTCGCAGTTTCTTGATGCCACACACCCAACACTTTTTCATAAAAGTTTGCTGCTTTTATTCTCCATTTCAGTGCCTCAGCATAATTAATCGCTGTTTCTACGTCATTTTTTATTTCTAAACCTCTTTTTGTGTACAGCCCATTTGCGTATACATCAGCTAATTGAGTGGCAGCTAATATTGCCGACTTATAATGATCAGTTATGGCCAAGTGTTCATCAGTGGCAATTGCTAATAATTTTACGGCCTTATCAAAATTTTTTTCCACATATCTACCATACAAATAAGCGTTACCCAATAAATAAGCTCGTTCACTACTCATCGCCCACTGATCTATACTGTCACATACATCTTTGAGTTTTGTCGCAAATTTATCATAAAAAGCAGTATCCCATAATTTAACACTGTTTACTACATCTGGAAACAGTTTCGCAAAGAGATATAGTTTAGTGCGTATAGCTTCTACCGATATCACAGGTTTATGGTCTTTAGCAAAGGGGTACTCAACCGTTCGTACATAACTATCTTCATCTTTGACTAGGTTTGGTGTCACTAATAATGTGAATAGATCGCTATTGGTTATAGCGTTTTTAATACCTTCATCAGAAGGCTTACTAGCAGGCAGATATTTGTCGTACCATATAGAGACCGCTTCAAAACGTGGCATATTGTGAAATTTTTGCATAAATTTCAATGCTGTTTCACGGTCTTCGCTACGGTAGCCCAGAAATATTTTGGCACTAAATGCTTTAGTGTAAATCTCTTCGTCAAGTTTACTCGGTGTCAATAAAGATTCTAATTGAGTTTTTAGTTTATCTAAATATTCAAAATCATAAAGATTAATACCACAAATTGTTCCCAGCATTTCTTTAAAAACGGGATGGAAAAAAAGATCAGGTTCTTTTGCTATCGGCAAAATTGGAGTATTCATTTTTCTTGCTATCACAAACTCGGGTATTTTATTGTTAGCAATGGAGTCTAATAATTCCTGCGTAACTAACAAAATCAGTAAATCCGTTTCCTGTAATTCTTCATGTAATGTTTTATCATCAACATTTTTATCAGGTGTATCAATATAGGAAATAATACAATCTATTTCTATAGCTGTAGAACGCAAATTTTCAACTAATGTTTTCCTATCGTTGACACTATTTTTGTCACAAATAAGGAATATTCTCTGAGATTGATTTGAGAACGGTTTATCTGTTGGCGTTACACGTTCTATACGTGTTGCAGTATCATCAATAGTGCCCAAAGTGACCATGACAGATTTACTTCCTGCATTCCTCCTTACTGTGCTCACAGTCTTTTTAGTCTGCTGTTCTGAAGTCTCCAATTACTATCAATGTCAGTTGTTCCCAAAAAGTAATCACTTTTTAAAAACAGGTGACACTGTCAGCCGGTGTTTAGAAGTTTATTATTTGAGTAACAAAAATCAAAATTCATCATTTCAAAGTAGTAGTGAGTTTCCTATGTTGAGTATTGATGTAGCACGTAATTTAAGAATCAAACACCCAAAAAGTGTGGGTGAAACTATTTGGGTGAAAGGGTTTTGTTGAGACCGTGGACGGTGATTTGGTTTTTTTCAATTATGTGTTTTGTTTCTTTCAAATAAGCCCAAGCTGCGTTCTTCTTTGAATGTTCTTGCGCAAAGGTAACTTCAGACTGCGCAACAACCCAAGTATTTTCCCTCAAACACAAATACACAACCACACATGAATACACAAACACTACACACAGTGATTAACATGTTACTTTTAACGTTTTTGCGCAGTCTAATATTTGCCTGTTTTTAATTGGATTGAGGTCGGTGGGTTAATATGAAGTGTGCTTTGTCTGATTTGTTGCCTGTTTGTGGAACTGTTCAGGAAGCGGTGTATACTTACTTTGACCAGTGCAAATCTTAAACGATTCCACTATAAACAAACACCAGAAACAAAGAAACCTTCCACAATATATTATTGGTCGTAGACTTTTTTTACGCAACTCTACAGTTTGAACGATAATAACGCTCTCGTCTGTAACAACACGATAAATGACCCTGTATTTACCCACACGCAAAGACATAGAATTACTTAAACGACCAGCTAAACACTCAATGTTGTCAACCTAAAATTAACTGCTAATTTAAAACGTGGGTTGGATGTTTATAGGTTTGTTTTAAGTGTGTTTTAATGGTTAGTGTTTGTTTGTTTTTGGTGGTATGGTGTTTTTTTGGTGTT
>WRNB01000073.1 GCA_009776805.1 Candidatus Bathycorpusculum grumuli
GGTTTTGATGTTGGAACCCTCATTCCACATAATGTTTTTCACTTGTGAATTTTTCATTAATTCGCAAAATTTTTTAATTAACACTCTATAGATTTTCTGCCACTATAAGTTAAATACAAGTTTGACTATTTCTTTGTAGTGACGTTTAGTTGTTGTTGGTAAGTGGAGATAAACTAAGGCGTCTCTATCAAAAAGGAACTGTTTCACGTATAGTTCTAAATAAATGGCGACTTCTCTTCCTATGCTTTACTTTATGTTACATTATTTTTCGTATGTTTAACATCACAGATTCAGCTATGTTATGGGATGAAGTTAGCCACCTAACCAGTGGTTCTTTGCTTTATATGGGACGCTATGGCGAATTTTTGGGCAATGCCTTCTATCCACCTCTATTTGATGTAATTACTTTTATTTTTTTCAAAATCTTTGGTATAAGTCTCTTTGTTGGTAGATTACCTTCTGTGTTATTTGCTGGTCTTACCCTTTGGGCAGTTTTTGAATTAGCTTATTATATGTATGACGGAAAAGTTGCGTTGCTCTCAGCAGTTATGTTAGGAATAATGCCTGGTGTCTTTTGGGTTTCTGGACATGCAATGCTGGAAATCGTTTTAATGTTCTTTGTTACAGTATCATTGCTTTTTTTCTACCGTTGGTTAAATACTTGTCAAGATCGAATGTTAGTGTTAAGTGGTTTAACCCTTGGTTTGGGATTTTTGGCAAAATATCAAATACTTATTGCAGGTGTGATAATGCTGTTAAGTATTTTGTTGTTGGCGCGAAAACAACTAGTTTTTATGTTCAAAAAATTTTCAGTTGCTGTAGTAGTTGCTGTGTTGACTGTAATTCCGTGGATAGCGATTGCTTACCAAGTTTATAAAAACGGTATTTTATCTCAATGGTTATATGCTCTTCAAGTTGGTAATCCTGAACGTGCTGTTTACAGCAGTAATTTTCCTGCTCCTATCTTTTACATCATAGCAATGGTTTGGCCTCAAAGTACTGTTCATCCAATTTCTATTTTTTGCTACATTTTAGGCTTAACCGGTTTAGTTTTTATGATTTGGCGTCATCGGCGTGAAGACAAATTTATCCTACTTTGGTTTACAATTATCTTTGTCTTTTTCACATTAATATCCAACAAAGATTGGCGATATGTAACACCGTTATTTCCAACTTTAGCAATTTCTGCTTCAGTTGTAGTGTTAGCAGTTGCTGGTGCTTTGCGAAAAGCATGGAAAACAACTCATTTAGTTAGTCGAAAATGTTTAGTTAAAGTTGCTTCAGTGATTATGGCTGTTACAGTTGCAGGTGCTATGTTTTACAGCGTGTATGACACGTATACTTTTAATTTTAAAGATAACATAGTTGTAGATGTTCAAGGCGCAACTGATTATGCTCTTGCCAATTTGGAGGATGGTAAATCAATTGTAATTCTTTGTCCTTGTAACCTTTTAAACATGGCAATGGTGAATTTTTATGTCTGGGAAAAAGGTGAATATGACATAGAGGTTTTCCAGTATCCTTTTTTGGCTGTGGATGCTTATGCACCAGATTTTAACGTCACAGAGTTTATTGAGTTATGTCAACAACATAATGTACAATATGTTTTATTTTACGAATTTGAAAATTGGGCTTACTATGGTACTTCTCTATATCCTGGTGAAGTCTTTAACCAGCTTTACGCTACAGGTAAATTTGCCAGTATACCTGATGATCATGTATTTGGTACTGCTGCTAAACGAGTGTTTATCATAGATTTTACAGGATAAACTGGAAATTATTTTTCCATTTACTTTAGGTAACGTTTTTGAAATTACACTGTTTATTGTATCTGTATTTGTCACACATAAACTCTTCTTAACATTACTTTTTTGCAGTGTCTAGTTCGAGTGGTTATACAAACAATATATGGTGTATGTTATTGTTTGTTAAGCAAAAACGGTACAAAAAATTTATTTTTAGCTGGAAAATGAATCGTTTAAAGATTTTTTGCTGAGAGCTAAAATTTGTTTTTTACTTAATTGTTTCCGCAAATTTTTTTAAAAGTGTATATTCATTGTTTTTGTATCATATTTATATCCATAGAAATAACTTCATGTTAACAAGTTATAACATTAAGACGGTAAGTGAGAAACTATGGAAACAGTGAAATATGTTGCAGAAAAAATTAGCACACTTGAAGTTAAAGGTGCAAGAAACGCTACAATCGCAGCCATACACGCTCTTCAAATGCTTGCTAAACAAACAACAGCAGAAAACAAACACAGCCTACTAAACGAACTTACACAAGCACAGCAACTACTTTTTAACACACGCGAAACTGAACCATTAATGCGAAACGCCATATGCTATCTCATCAAACAAATCCAAAAAAGCAGTGACAAAAAAATTTCTGAACTTTGCACTCTACTTGTTACAAAAGCCGACAAATTCCTAAACGACCTTGACATTTCAAGAGAACTCACAGCTGAAATCGGAGCAACAAAAATAAAAAATAACATGACAATCTTTACCCACTGCAACTCCTCAACAGTAACTCAAATGCTAATTAAAGCTAAACAGGCCGACAAAAACTTTAAAGTCATATGCACTGAAACTCGACCTGCATTTCAAGGCAGAAACACTGCAAGTGAATTAATCAAACACAACATAGAAACCACAATTATTGTTGACTCAGCATCTCAGGTATTTATTCCTAAAACAGATTTTATAGTTGTAGGCGCAGATGCTATTACACCAAACGGTGACATAGTAAATAAAATTGGTACTAATGGTCTTGCCGTTTTAGCGCACGAAGCACAAAAACCGTTTTATGTAGTTTCAGAACTGCTAAAATTTGATCCTACAACTTTTTACAGTGAATTAGAAGGTGTTGAGCAACGCAGTCCAGCTGAAGTTTGGCAGGATGCGCCAAATGGTATAAATGTGCGAAATCCTGCATTCGACGTTACACCCCACAAATATATTCACAACTTAATCTGTGAAAAAGGCATAATCCAACCACAAGACGTAAACAAAATTGTGCAACAATACTATCCTTGGCTCTTCCAATAACCCCTTAAACTAACACTTGATATAGCACAATTTGTTTTTAATTTAACAGTCTCTTGTAATGTTTTCCAAAAATAGTAACCTATGCCTATAGTGTTGGGTAACTTCTTGCGTTATGGTTAAATCTAAGACTTAACTTGTTTCTTTAAAAGTGACGATCATGTTCCGTGTAAGAGTTAACAAAATTGAATCAACCCGCGATGTAGACGGAAATTTGGGTAAACGAATTGAACTTCTCGAAGAACACGAGGTAAATCCGTATGTGTTAAGGCCTCAATCTGATGAAGCAAAAATGGCGCAGGATATCATGCAGGCTCTTCAGCAACAAATGGCTTTCTTACCTCAACGTCAACAGTTAACAACGCCAAAAATTATTTTGTTCTTAACCGAGCAAGAATATGATAATTTGGGTATAAGCTTTGATGTAAACCAAGTTTATGAAGTAGTGTTGGATAATCAGGCAATACGCTTCAGAAAAATCTAACATTTTTCTTTGTGTATTTACATGAGTAATTGTTTGTGTATTAAAAACAAAGAAATATGTTGTGTAAAATAGAATTATTTTTCCGTGTTTTTTCTTTGTTTGTTGGAGAAATAATAATACGATGATGTATTTGTGTTACAAAACTTTAGAAAGTAACTGATTTGTATGTCAAAAGTAAGAGTACATATTTACGTGTCAGGTAAAGTTCAAGGAGTCTTTTTTAGACAAAATACTAAACGACAAGCTCAGAGTCGTAATGTATGTGGGTGGATTAGTAATTTGTTAGATGGACGTGTTGAAGCAGTTTTTGAGGGCGAAAAATTGTGTGTTAAAGAAGTTGTAGATTATTGTCGTTGTGGGCCTTCATTTGCTATAGTTGAGAATATTGAAGTATTTTTTGAAGAATATATTGGTGATTTCTCAGATTTTCAAATAATTTAATTTAATTTAATTTGTGTCTTTCTTTTTTGGCACTCGAAAATAACTGTCTTTTCCTGCACTGATGTATTCACCGTTCATCCCTCGGACTGTTGAAGCGATTTTGACAAAATTATCGCTACCTAAGTATTGTTTGGTTTTAATTATGATGTAATCGTCTTTGTCTTCAAATGATAGTTTTGCTTCAAGTTCTTCTGGGAAAGACATGCGAACATCGTCAAGGGAACGTAGTTTTGTTGTTGTTTGAGTGTCAATTGCTGAGTTTGTTGTTGGTAGAGTGGTTGATTTTGTTGGGTTGGTGGTTTTGGGTGTTGTTGTGATTGTTTGAGTTTGTGTTTGACTTACTGATAATAGTTTTATGGAGGCTGATATTGCTCGTAGTTCTTCTGTAACTTTGTTGATAGTGATTAAGAGTTCGTCAACTCTTGCGGATAATTGACTGAGTTTTTCTTTATCATTGCTCATAATGTTTCCTCAAACTCTAAAAGCACCTTTTGCTTATTTAATTATTTGTAATTAAATGCGGTATAGCTGATGTTTGAAGTTGATGGTGGTCAAAAAAGTGGAAGTGGCACAATTTTACGTTTGGCTGTTGCTGTTTCAGCTATTACACAACAACCTGTACATATAAGTAATATTAGACAACGGCGACCCCAGCCTGGGTTGAAACGACAGCATCTTGAAGCAGTTTTAGCGGCGGCAAAATTATGTAATGCGTCTTTTGAAGGTGTCAAACTTGCTTCGGAAGAACTTTATTTTACTCCTGGACCAATTGTAGGTGGTTCTGTTGAGGCAGTGATTGAAACAGCTGGAAGCATACCTATGCTTTTCATGGCAACTCTTCCTATATGTGCATACGCTAAGACTCCTGTGACTTTGCATGTGGCAAAAGGAGGAACAGATACTTTACATGCACCAACTATTAATTATCTTAAATTTGTATTGCTTCCAACTTTAAATAAACTAGGTGTTAAAGCTGAAATTAATGTGCAAAAATACGGTTATTACCCCAAAGGTATGGGTGAGGCAACAATGTCTGTAAATCCTAGTGTACTTAAACCTTTTCAACTTGAAAGTTTTGGTAAAATTGAACGTGTTGATGGTGTTTCAGTTTGTACTTTTTTATCTGACCGACAAGTTGCTAAACGTCAAGCTGATGTTGCAATGGAAACTTTAACCAGACATGGTTATTCATCTAGTATTCAAGTTTTAAATGATCAATCAAACTTGTATCAAAAGGGCAGTTCTATTGTATTGTGGGCTGAAACTGATACTGGTGTTTTTGTTGGTTCTGATGCTCTTGGGGGACTTGGTAAAACTAGTGAAACTGTAGGTAAAGAAGTTGCTGAAAAACTTGTAACTGAATTGAAAACTGAACCTACAGTTGATTTGTTTTTAGCTGATATGCTCATTTTGTATATGGCTTTAGCTAAGGGTCGATCAGTTTTTTATACTCGTTGTCTTTCAGAGCATATTGAGGCTAACATTTGGCTTATGGAGACTATGTTAAATTCTGTGTTTAATATTGAAAAAGTAAATAACTTGTATCGAATAGAGAAAACAAGTTGACAACAATGTCTGTTGCTGTTTGTCTTAAAGTGCCTAAAAGTTTAGGTGAAAAAATAATCTCTTTAGCACATAAACTTGAATTGGTAAACAAGGCACTGTTTATTGAAAAACAACATGATCAACTTTGGATTCCACTTGTAAGACAACCAAATGAAAATGAATTGGCACAGTTGAAATTTATAGCACCCCAGCTAAAGTTAGGAACTGAACTTTTTACTGAGAAACGTCCAGCTCAAGAAACCCTAAATGGTGTCCTTGAAAACGAAATACCCAATAGTTTGTACTCGAGTATTCCGCATTCTTTTGATATTGTGGGTGATGTGGCTGTTATTGAAATACCTTATGACCTAAACATGTACCAGACTGTTATAGGTCAAGCAATCTTGAAAACTCATAAAAACATAAAAAGTGTTCATGCTAAAGCAGGAGCCATTAGTGGCGTTTATCGTATCCGCGACTTAATCTATATTGCTGGTGAAAACCGAACCCACACCGTTTATAACGAATATGGTTGTCAATATCATGTTGATTTAGCGAAGGCTTATTTTTCTCCAAGACTCTCTCAGGAACATCATCGTGTAGCTGCACTTGTAAATAATAGTGAGGTTATAGTAGATCTTTTTGCTGGTGTTGGTCCTTTTGTTGTACCTATTGGAAAATTGTGTTTTGACGCGAAAGTGTATGCTATAGACATTAATCCTGACGCAGTTGAATTGCTTAAAATTAATATAAAAATAAATAAAGTTGAAAATCAGGTTTTTCCTTTGTTGGGTGATGCGCGAGAATTAGTTAATGGTAAATTGAAAGGTGTTGCTGATAGAGTAATTATGAATTTACCTGAAACTGCTATTGACTTTGTTGATGTTGCTTGTCAAACTCTAAAACCTGCAGGCGGGGNTATTCATTTTTATGGTTTTGTTCGTAAACCTGATACGATTGATGATTTGAAAACGCGTTTTACTTGTTTAATTGAACAACAAGGTAGAACTGTTGTTACATTTTTGTGTGTAAAATGTGTTAGGGAAACTGCGCCTTTCGAGCAGCAAGTTGTGTTTGATGTCTTTATTTGTTGATGTTATATGTTTTATTTAATATAAACTTTGAACTATTTTCACATGTAAATAATGTTTTTGTGATTTTTCAAGTATTGACTCGTAGTTAATGTTATTTTTATGAGTGTAAACGTGGTAATCAAACGGTTGTTTTTCGTTAGAGTGTTTGATGAGTAATTTGTTGTTCTGCAAAAGCGGGATGTTTTTATTAGAATTGCATGCAGCTATAATCGCCAAAATGAATATACTTGCATTTCTAATTTTTTATTTTTATGAAATTGACATTGATTCATAGTTGGTGGTAAACTCTTTTATGAAAGCATTTTGTGGTCTTGTGTTTCTTATCGTATAGGCGTACCGAAGGTGAATTTTGTTATGAAAATGTTTTACATGAATTTTTATGAAAGTTTGTTTTATGAAATTTGTGTTTTCTATTTTTAGGAAAGTGTTTGTTGGCTGTGTAGTTGGGTTATGTTAGTGTGAGTGTTATTTTGATTTGTTGATTTGGGTTTGTAAGTTTTTTGATTAGTTCTGGTTGTAGGTTGTTTGCTGCTTTGTTTGCGTTTATTGCCAAGGTTCGGTCGGATATGAAATTGCTTTTTCTTATGACTATGTCTTTGGTGTTGTTTAGATTTAGTTCTGTTGAGCCGTGTGCTGTGATTTGTTCAATTATATTGTCGGCTTTTATTGTTATGTTAATTTTTGTGTTTGGGTTTTGTAGTTTTTGTTTGAATTCTATGTTTAAATCTGCGACTGCTTTGTTTGCGTTTATTGCTATTATGCAGTCGCCTTTTTTTGTTAATTTTTGGTCTCTAGTTATCATTAATGTGGTTGGGTGTGTAGCTAAAATGTTTTCGTGTCCGTGTGCTGTGATTTGTTCAATTAATTGTTTTTTCACTTATTCGCAAACCTCTATTGAGTCTACTTTGCCGTCGCCGTCTAGGTCAAAGCCTTGGATAACTGTTGCGAAAGCGTTTTTGTCTTCTATGTTTTGTAGGGTTTTTTGCCAAAAATTTGTTAAGGCTAATACGCAGGCTTTGGTGCCTACTGCTTTGTTTCCGGCTATGACGATTATGTGTTTGTTTTTGTTCCAAGGGTTTGTGATTTTGGCTATTAATCCTGCGCTGTCTGAGGTGTATTTTTTTCCTGTTTTTTTGGATGTTAAACCGTCAAATAGGAAGCCTTGTTCAGAGGGGTGCATTATGAATTTTATGGGTAGGTGTTCGTTGATTTCTTGGGTTAATAGGTTGGTGCCTGGTCCTCCAACGAGTATTAGGCTGTTTTTTTCTTCTTTTTCGGCTTTTACGTCGACGTCAAGTTTTATGGCGAATTCGTTGGGTATTTTGGTGAATTGGCCCATGAATAGTGCTAGGTGTGCTGCGTAGTGTCCGTCTCGGGCACTTGTTTTGAATGGACCGTGGGGTTGGGGGCTGCCTACTATGATTTTTCCGTCAAGGATGTTGTTGTTGAGGAATTCTTGGAAGAATTTTTGTATTGTTTCTGGAATGTTTGGGATGTATGTGTTTTGGGTTGGTTTGTGGGTTATGGGGAGTTCTATGCCGAAGGCGGGGGCTGTGGTTTTGTAGTATTTGGCTGTGGCTCCTTTTTTGTTTTCTTTTCTTTGTATGGTGATTGCTCCTGTTTTTTCCATTTTTCGTATGTGGTAGTAGACTTTTTGTTCGTGTATGCCTAATTGTTTGGCGATTTCTATGGGGTACATTTCTTTTTCTGCGAGTATTGTTAGGATTTTCCAGCTTAGGTTGTTTAATATCATTTTTAGGTCTTGGGCGTTTTGTAGGATGTTGATTTCTTTTGTTTCTTGGGTTTGGTTGTTGTTTTGAAGTAGGCGTTTTTTTTCCATTGTGTATCATGTTTATTCATGGTTAGTGTTATAAAAAATTTGTTTATGGTTTGTGTGTTTGTGTTGTCTGTTGGTTACTGTTTGATGTGTTGATTCAAATAAACTGTTATAAAAATATTTTTAACGGTGTTATTTTAACTTTAATAATTAATAAATAATCCCCACACATAAACTAAATACGATGAGGCTGAAAGAAACAAAATGTGCGGAATATTTGGATGCATTCTAAAAAACGAAAATGTTGCCCCAATTATCTATTCATCACTAAAACGATTAGAATACAGAGGCTATGACTCTGTCGGAATAGCAACAATTTCTAACGGAAAAATTTTTCTAAAAAAAGACCAAGGAAAAATCGACGACGTCCACAGATGCCACAACTTAACTGATTTACCTGGAAACATTGGAATCGGACACACCAGATGGGCAACCCATGGCGCACCACTACAAATAAACTCCCATCCCCACTCCGACTGCACAGGCAAAATAACCGTTGTCCACAACGGTATCATCGAAAACTTTAACGACCTAAAAATTGAACTACAAAACCTTGGACACACATTTGTTTCCAAAACAGACACCGAAATCATCACCCACATGGTAGAAGAAATCCTAAAAAACAAACCTAACCTCTCTTTCACAGACGCCGTACAAGAAACTCTAAAACGCCTTGAAGGCTCCTATGCATTAGCAATAATCTCTTCACAAGAACCAGATAAAATTGTTTGCGCAAGAAACGAAAGCCCACTTGTCTTAGGCATCAGCGACAACGGCATTTATTGCGCATCTGACATTCCAGCATTTTTACAATTAACAAACAAAGCCGTAATGATAAACGATGGCGAACTTGTAATTCTAACTACAAAAGGATATCAAATAAAAAAAATCCAAGACAACAGCCTAATTGAACGCGACCCAAAAATAATTGAATGGACAGCCGAAATGGCCGTTAAACAAGGATATCCACATTTTATGATAAAAGAAATTCATGAACAAACAGAAGTTTTACGCAACACACTTCGTCTTCAAGAACACTATCTCGATTTAATGTCAATTTTTCTTGACCGCGCCACAGAAATTTTTCTTGTAGCCTGCGGAACAAGCTACCACGCTTGCCTAGCAGCATCATACATGTTTTCAAAATTAGCCTTTTTACCCACTTATCCAGTATACGCTTCAGAATTTATTGAACAATACGGCAAATCAGTAAACATTAACAGCACCCTGTTAGCTGTTAGCCAATCAGGCGAAACAGCCGACACAATTGCCGCAGTAACAATTGCCCAACAACGAGCCGCAACAATCCTAAGTTTAACCAACACTATTGGTTCAACTCTAACCAGAATATCCCGTGTTTACATAGGTACACAGGCAGGTCCTGAAATAGGAGTTGCAGCAACAAAAACTTTTACTTCCCAACTCTCAGTACTCGCCCAGTTAGCATTACGCGTAGCTAAAAAACGAGGTAAAGTATCACAACACGAAATTGACACTCTTGAAATACAACTTGATAATCTGCCTGAAATTGTGAATGAAATTGTTAAAACACAGGAGGCAAAAATTAAACAAATTGCTAACAAATACGCAAATGCTACAGTATTTTTCTTCCTTGGAAGAGGCATAAGTACTGCTACTGCTTTTGAAGGAAGACTAAAACTTATGGAAATTGCCTACTTGCCAACTGTTACATTTCCAGCAGGAGAAAGCAAACATGGACCAATTAGTTTAATTGAACACGGCTTACCTGTTTTATTTGTATGTCCAAAAGATGACACACATAAAACTCTGATTGGCAACATTATGGAAATGAAAGCACGAGGCGCAAATATTATTGCTATAATTGAAGAAAATGACAACGAAATCAAAAACTTGGCTGATGACTACATAGAAGTTCCAAAAGGTATTCCAGGCGTACTCTCTCCCGTCCCATTTATTATACCATTACAACTCTTTGCATACTACATGGCCTTAACACTTAATCACGACCCAGATATGCCTCGTAACTTGGCAAAATCTGTCACAGTAAAATAACCAACCTACAACCCCCCTCCCATACTATAGCAAAACGAGTAGACATTGTCCTGTTTTTCACATAATAACAAGCCAGTCATGAAAAATAATGGAAAAAAGAATCTTGTTACAAGTAACAATTAGAAACACACACGACAATGCCATTTTAACTTGTTATCCTGAATTTTGCAAATTTTTAGCGTACACAAACAAGAGAAACCAAATCTCTAAGACAACTCACAACATTCTCCTCAACATCAAATAACAACTTCAATGAAAGTTCACTCTATGGATTTGTTTGTTGTTTTGGCGGTTTTTGTGTTTGGTTTGGTTGTTTGTGTTTTTTGTAGTGTTTGGCGTGTTTGTGGATGTGTTTTTGTAGTGTTTT
>WRNB01000074.1 GCA_009776805.1 Candidatus Bathycorpusculum grumuli
TTGGTGGGGGTGTGAATTTTGTTAGTGTGTAGTGGTGTTTATACATGTGTGTTTGGTTTGTTTGGTGTTTGTGTTTTTTTATGTTTTGTGTTTTAGGTTTTGTGTTATGGGGTTAAAACGTCTTTTTTGTCTATGTTTGGTGTGGTTGTGTGGGTTGGTTGGGGGTATGTTTGTTTGTGTGGTTAGGGGTTCTGTTTTGTTGTCTAGGTGTTTGATGAGGATGATTAACACGAAATAGCGTAAAAACGTAAAGTATCAGTTAGCTTAAAGGTGAAAAATGTGAAATCCTTAAAGTGAGTAAATTACGTTTTTTCAATGAGTATATTAAACTCTTCAACTGAGAGGTCAATTTCTCTGATGATTGTAGCAGCATTCCCTTTCCAAGGCAATGTCGTCAGGCTATAGAAAATTAAAATCATGTTAAAATTTGCACAAAATACCACTTAGCGAAACAAAACCCATCAAAATAGATTTCAGAGCACATTTTTATTGTGTAACCTGAAAAATGTTGGTGGTAAAAATGCTAAGTTTATCAAAGTTTATTGAAGAAATACGCAGTTGGACAACGAGCAATTCAACCGTGGAGGCATTTAGAACGAAGGCTGCATATTTCACAAGGAATACTGCAAAATTATCATTCGGAAAACTATTTTCGTTTATTTTAGGCAACAATCGCAGTTCGGCGCAGGTTGCTCTCAATGATTTTTTCAGAGATTCGGAGGACGAACCGGTGGCTAAACAAACGCTTTTTGAAGCTAGAGAAAAGATTTCATACGAGGCGTTTGTCGCGCTTAATAATTTAATTGTTGATAAATTTTACAATGAGGGAAACGCAAAAACGTATAAATCTTATACTTTGATAGGTGTTGACGGATCGTTGTTTCAAGCTCCGCAAGGGGCTTTGGAAACATTCGGAGGTCAAAAGAGCGCGAAATCTGAAACCGTTTCCGCGCAAGCGCGGGTGCTTTGTTTTAATGACGTAATGAATCGTATCACGATTGCGGCGGCATTAAAGCCCGTGAGTAACGGCGAAAGAAAGATATTCCTTGAAACGCTTGATATTCTGAGGAAATTCGAGTTTCCGTTACTGATATTCGACCGTGGCTTTTATTCAAAAGAATTAGTGGAAGCGATGAACAAAAAAGATGTTTTCTATCTTTTCAGAATCAAGACAAATTGCCAAAAAAACATCGACCAAGCCAACGAACCCGATCAGGTCATAACCACAAATGATGGCTTGAAGTTGCGCGTTATCAACATTATTTTGTCAACAGGCGAAGTCGAAAAATTAGCAACCAATATATTTGATAATAAATTCGACGTTGCAGATTTTGCCGAAATTTACAATAAGCGTTGGGGCGTTGAAACATCTTATTTGATGGTAAAAGAGCGTCTTGCCGTTGAAAATTTTACGTCCGCTAAAGAAAATCTTATATTGCAAGATTTTTACGCCGCTATTGCAACATACAATTTGATGGAAATTGCCTGCATGGAGCAGGAGGTGAGGCGCAAAGAGAGCGGAGCGGATGTCGGCAGGCAGTATCAGCGCAATGCCAACCGAAATATAGTTGCTCATGAGGTTAGAATATGCCTGATTTCGGTTTTGTTAGAGGAAAATCCTGCTATAATTGACAGAAAAATGACAAGAATTCAGAATACTATTTATCGTTTTTTCAAGGATATAAAACCCAATCGGTCAAATCCACGGAAAACGAAATTTCCTCACAAGAAGTATCATATGAACAAGAAACGCAATTAAACAGGCGATAGCCTGACGACATTGCTTTCCAAGGGGTTTATGAGCTGGAACAACAACCATGATATCGTTGTTTCTGCAGTCAAACAGTGTAATGTATTTCTGTTGGTCAACAAAACGTAAAACTATATGACTGCCTTTTTGATGACTAACAGCATACCTATGCTAACAAGAACTTTGATCACCTTGTCGTAATTGACAGGCAGCAATTTAGACATTAATCTGCACCATTTCAATTGGCACGGGTTCGCCGTCTTTTTTTAGGGCTTCAAGATATGCCTCTATTGCTTCTCTTACGTTTGTCATCAGTTCTTCTCTGTTTTTTCCTTCAGTAGCGCATCCCGGCAAATCTGGGACTCTGGCAATTAGGATGTCGTCTTCATCTTGTTCTATTATTACTTTGTAATTTACCATAAGAGTGTTTATGGTTTGGAAATTCTTAAAGGTTCGCTCTTTTGACATCTGTTGTTCTTTGGGTTTTTTAGAAAACTAATTTTTGTGTAGTTGATAGTGATTTGTCAGATGATATGGTCTTACTTTGACCCATAATTTAGTGATGGGTGGAAATATCTAAAAATGGTTTGTTTAGGGGGTTTTAATTGAAATTTATAGACGATATTAGATTTGTTTGTGTGTGGTTTTTGTTTATAATTGGTGGCTTTTTTTGTGTTTTTATGTGTGTTTTTTTATGGTTTTGGGTTTGAGGTTGTGTTTTGTAATTAAATAAAAAAATTTTGTGTTATTTGTTTTTTAGAGGAAATTGTGTTTGAAAAACTGGTGGATTATGAACATATATTTTTTCTTTTGGTGTGTTTGTTGGGTTTTTTTTGTTGTTTGTTGTGTTTTTTCTTCTTTTTTTTGTGTATGTTATTTATAGTGTATATGTTTGTGTGGTTGGTTGTAGATGTTTGTTTTTTTGTTTTGTGTGTGGAGTGTGTTGTTGTTTTTTCAAATTTTTTGGGATGTTTTGTTGGTTGTTTTGTGTATGCTAAAAAACTGTAAAATTCAGGGTATAATTGAAAAGAGCGTGTTTTTTACACCAATTAGCATAGGTTCTATCTACTAAATCGCTACATTGTATGTGTTGTTGTGTACATTAGTAATAATTCTTTCTATCTCGGGTATTTACGAGTATCAGCAGGCAGAAGACAAACTTACCTACAATTGATGTTTAATGTTCCAGATGACGAAGTGTTTTTTTGTGTTTTAAATTTTTTAACTGCGCTATTTTTCCAGCGTGTTAATTCTTGGAGAACATCAGTAATGTTTGCGTTTTTTGGCAGTTTTGCTATGTGTTGCTCCAATTTTTCTTCCTCTGGAACGTGATTAATCGGTGTAAAACTTTTCAGTCGCTTACTTTTTTTAGTCATCGGTGTTCTTCTCTTGTTTATGTTTAACTTCTTTCTCCGATATTTAATTTTTTGGCGCATGTTAATGGTTGGGTGAGAAAGTTTTGTGTTTTTGGTGAGGAGTTTAGAAATCGATTTGGTGTTATGTTGTTGTGTTTGGTGTTGTGTGTGGGTTGTTATTTTTTGTGTATTTGGTATGTTAGTGGTTTAAATTTTTTTGTGTTGTTTTTTTGGTTGTGTGTTTTTGTTGGTTTGAATTTGATTTTGTTGTGTTGTGTGTTTAGTGTTTTTTGGTGTTTTCTGTTTTATGAATTGTTTTTGGCTTTTTTGTTTTTTGGTCTGCATAGTTTTAGTACTAGTTCGTTTTAAAGTTTCACTGTTGTTTTTGGTGTTTCTTTTGTGATGTTTAGTTTTTCTATTTTTTGGGATATGTTGTCAAGGCTTAAATTTTCTTGTGTTTTTATTTGTGTTTGGACTTTGGTTTTATTTATTTCAGTGTTTTTTTGGTTGATAACATAATGAATTTTGGTCCAAAAAAGTTAACTGATTAGAAGACCGCACCCAAAAATTATTAACATAACAACATAAACTCATTAACTATATAATGTGTGAAATTAACAAAAAGATGGTAATCTAAAATCAGGTCAAACCATTTTTTCAGTTTCAAAACATCTATTAACCAAAATCTTTATCAAGGAACAATTAAAATACCCTTATATGTCAAGCATGAATAAAATTGTTTTTTTATTGTTAACTTTATTTTTCATAAATGCCCAATTTTTAGTTGCGTTTAACCCTGCTTCAGCCTCCGAGATGGTTGAGGATGTTTGGAGCACAAAAACAGCTATGACGCAAACACGTTTGGGTTTGGGGGTTGTTGCAGTTGATAATAAAATTTATGCTATTGGAGGTTATGGGGTAGATGGTGTGGTTGGTACTAATGAGTGCTATGATCCAAAGACTGATAAGTGGGTTACTTTGGAAGCTATGCCTACCCCAAGAAGTGATTTGGGTATTGTTGGGTATCAGAACAAGATTTACTGCATAGGAGGTCAAACCGCTGATGCAGATATTTTAGATGTGAATGAGGTTTATGACATCGCTACGGATATGTGGCATACTAAAGCTGCATTACCAATTAAAGGACGATATTTGGATGCTCAGGTTATAGATGGAAAAATTTTTGTTCTTAGCAATCGTGAGCCCTATCATGATTCCACCTTGGATGTTTATATGTATGACCCCATTGCTGATGTATGGCTTAAAAAAACTACTATGCCTGAATCATCTGAGTCAAGTGTTTATCTTGTTTCAGCTGTGGTAAATGGTAAGATAATGATTACCGGTAGTTTTCCCATTGTAGAAAATCCTCACATACGTTATGAGTATAAAGTTATGTTTTATGATCCAAAAAGTGATGTATGGAGTAAAGGAGCAGATGGGCTTAGTGAAGTACATGTTGGTGTTACATGTGTGACATCAGGTCTTTATGTGCCTCAAAGAGTCTATGTTTTAGGCTTGAACGTTAACAACGTTTATGATCCTATAAGTGACACATGGTCAACCGCTAAAACTATGCCATCTGCTCGAAAAAACTTTGGTGCAGCTGTTGTTGATGATGTTTTATACGTAATTGGCGGATACACTTCCGATGATTTTTCATCCCTTATTAGCACCACAGAACCGCTCGCCTTAAACGAACAATACATACCAGCAGACTATACAGGCACGTTATCCACTAAACAGGATAATTCATCAGAGGGCGAGAAAACTTTAGAAAAGAAACAAGTTTACCCAGACACGTTATCCACTAAACAGGATAATTCATCAGAGCCCATCTTAAATTATCACATTATAACTGCCGTAACTCTAACAGTTGGAATTATTGCCACCGGATTTTTTGTGTATTTCAAAAAAACGAAAAGGAAAAAGGTTAGCATATGAAGAGAGGTTTACTTTTTTTGTTTCTTTTCTTTTTCATAAGCAGTTCATTTATAGTAGTGTTTAGTTCTGTTTGTGCTTCAGAGTTTGTTGAGGATTCTTGGAGTACAAAAACATCTATGAGTCAGGTAAGGGGTAATTTGGGTGTTGTCTGTGTTGATGGTAAAATTTATGCTATTGGAGGCTCTACAAAAAATGTTGGTGATGGAGGTACTGTTGAGTATGTTGTGGGTACAAATGAGCGGTATGATCCAAAAACGGATTCATGGGTTACTTTGAAACCTATGCCTACACCAAGAATGGGGTTTACTATTGCGGCTTATAGTGATAAAATTTATTGTATAGGTGGATTTAACACTACAGGTGAGGGTTGGGGTAATTCTGTTAGTTCGTGTAGTGTTGTTGAGGTTTATGATACGGTTTTGGATAAGTGGAGTACTAAAGCGTCTTATCCGTTTAAGGGGGCGGGTATGTGTGCAAGTGTGGTGGATGGACAAATTTTTATGGTGTATGGGGGTGACTTGTTTATGTATGATATAGCTGTGGATGTATGGTTTCAAAAGGATAGTATGCCTGGTCGTGCACCATCTTATCTTAATTCGGTTGTTGTAGATAATAGGATATTATTTTTGGATGCAATACAATTTGATGATGGGCCTTCAAAAATTATGATTTATGATCCCAAAACTGATGAGTGGATTAAAGGTCAAGGTGAGTCATGTGATAGCAATTTAGGTAGTGGTGCTGTGGTGACAACTGGAAATTATGCGCCTCAAAAAATCTATGTTATAATAGCTGATACGTTGGAGGTTTATGATCCTGTAAGTAATGACTGGTCAACCGTTTCAGTTATGCCTACGCTTCGATCGAGTTTTGGTATGGCTGTTGTTGATGATGTTTTATATGTGATTGGAGGCTACATTTCAGTTGATATGCATGATTTTTTTGACTGGTATGCACCAAAAGCGGTTACTGCTTTAAATGAGTCGTATGTGCCAATTGGTTATAGTTCTATGGCTATTACTTCCAAGTTTGAGTTGACTAATACGCTGTCAACATATCTTGTTGTGGTTGTGTTAGTTTTAATAGTTGGAATTGTTAGTGGTTTATTTTTTTATTTCAAAAAAAATGTGGGTTAATTTAGGGGTAAATATGAATAAAAACATTTTTTTCGGTGTATTTGTTTTCTTTTTTATAAGTGGAACACTTGTAGTAGCATTTAATCCCGTTTTCGCCTCAGAATTAGTTGAAGATTCTTGGTATGTAAAGTCTTCAATGAATCAATCACGACGGGGTTCAGCAGTTGTTGCGGTAAATGGAAAAATTTATGCTATTGGCGGTGTATTAGACAATGTTTTAGTAGGTACAAATGAGTGTTATGACCCTAAGACAAATACGTGGGAGACTTTGAAACCTGCGTCAAATTCTACAGGTATTTGTGCTATTGCTGCGTATCAAAATAAAATTTACTGTATGTATTACTATGATAATAGGACCAAAATATTAAATGAAGAGCCAATTTATGACCAAAATACGCTGTATACTATTCTACCGGGCACTGTATGGGTTCAAAAAAATCCCACACCCTATATTGTAACTGAGGTTTATGACATCACTACGGATAGTTGGAGCACTAAAGCATCAATATCAATTTATGTGCCACGTATAGCTCGGGCAAATGTTATAGGTGGAAAAATTTTTATCCTATCTGGTTGTGATCTGCTTATGTATGACCCCGTTGCTGACTCATGGACTACTAAAACAAGTATGCCTCAAGAACCACTTTTTGATGTGACACCATTTGTAATGGATAATAAACTAATGGTTGTTGGTGAATTCAAAGCTCTAAACTATACAGTGTCTGCAAAAATTTTGATTTATGAACCACACACTGATAAATGGGTTGAAGACATAGCTACCTCACATGTATTATATGGTCCTGTTGGAGTAACATCAGGTGTTTATGCTCCACAAAAAGCCTACATTATAGCATACAGTGTGGTTACCAATACAACTTATTGGCAGATTTATGATCCTGTAGCTAATACATGGACAAATAGCACTAACGCACCTTATAATCATATAAGGTGTGATGGAGTAGTGGTTGTTGATGATATTTTATATATAATCGGTGACATGAGACTCTCTCTAAACAATGTAACTGTTATAAATATGCAATATGTGCCAGTTGGCTACATTTCTCCTTCTATCATCTCTAACTTTTCTGAATCTAAATCCGCTGAACCTAACACATCAAACGATTCAAAGCTTTCTAATTTTACTGAACCATATGTAGTAGATTTATTTGTAATTGTGCTTGTTGCAATAATAGTTTTAACTGTTGGACTTATTACAAGAGTGTATTTTTCCAAAAAAGAAAAAAAAATCGTCTCCAAAACAAACACTAATCATACCTATATGTCACCAGAAATAGGTGGTTAGCATGTCTGAAAGAGGTGAAAATATTTGTTTTCTATCATGACAAAAGCACGATATATTGATATGCTGGTGGCTTGGATTTGTTTTATGGGATGAGGGTTATAGAGTTTGTTTGTGTTTTTTGTGTTTGTTGTTTGTTGGGAGTTTTTGTTGCTTGTAAGTGTGTTTGCTTGATTTTCATGCGTTATGCGTGCATCAATGGGTAAATCACTTAAATCCGTTTTAATAGAATGCATAGCCAATGTGACATATCCAACAATTTTGTCGTCGTCATAAAAAAGATGAGTAACACCCATTCCTTCCTGCTGATACGTTAATGCGTCCTTGTGAATAAAATCATTTAACCCCAGTTCATCATCTATGTTGCAATTAAAATTTGATAAATCCGTTTCACTACTTAATATTTTGCGGATGAACTTCATCTACCCGACTCAAAACCAGTATTACTTATCAGTTATGCCTATTTTTACAAGTTTAGCAAACATGGCAAGTGCTTCACGCATAACTTTTTTCTGCTGCTCTGTAGGGCCATTCTTTATAGCGCGTTCAAACTCTTCGGCAGCTTGCTCACTAAGAGAAGGAATAGGATAAGGTTTCATACTCTAACCATCCACAACTTTTAATATAAATCTTTTCACGCACATGGTTCTGTTAATTTATCGTGAAACGTTTTTTTGTTAATTGTAGTGAAATAATTTTTATTTATGTTACCTTTTGTGGGATGACGAACATTTTGTATGATTCTGAAATGTGTTGATTCTACTGATTATCCGTAATTCAGACTGCGCAAAAACGCTAAAAACATCATGTGTCTGTATTCATGTGTGGTTGTATACTTGTGTGTTTAAGGGAAAATATTTGGTTGTTGCTCAGTCTGCACTTTTCAGTTTATTGACTTGCCTTAGTGTTTTTAAATGAACATTATCCTTCTAAAAAATTGAAAGTGTTTTGTTAACAACAAAATTATAGCCATACAAAACTAGAAAAAACGACGAAAACATTGACGCATTATATAGCAGTTTTTGAATTTTGCCAAACATACAGAACACTTCACACAAAAACAGAAACGAAATAATATTTATTTACTCCAAACAATATGACCATTAACATTATTTTTTTCGTAAACTTCAAGAATTTGCGAACAAAAGTCTTTGAGTTGTTCATCATTATTAATTTTAGCGGCTTCATACAAACGTATAAAAAACCGTTTACCAGATTCGGTTTGCCTATAATTTTTCTTCTGAAAATTATGTTTAGCACAAAGTGTCTCACCGTTTTCTATTGTAGCTTCGCCACCTTGGTCTTTAGGCTTGATGTGGTCAACTTGAAGTTCTATACCGTGTTTCGAGCCAAGACCACAAACAACACAACTATAGTTATCTCTTTTCAATATCGCTTCTTTCTGTGACGCTGTAAAATCTTTTAATTCAGGATTTACAACAAATTCGGGGTCGTATCTGTAAACACCTTTACGAACTTTAATTAATTGACCATCTTGTGAAAGCCTTCTTATTTCCCTGTCAGGGTCGCGAAAAACTTTACCTGTCCTTTTGCTCCATTCCCGAACAACCCAATCAACAATTTCAGGGTGTTCTATATCCCTCTTCGGATGCGCTTTAAAATACTCCATGATTAAGTCAAGTTGAGATTGAGGTGCATTATCTGTTTTCAAGGCTTAATACTTCCGGCTCAACAAATAATGGCTTATCAAATATATGTGCTTCGTTAATTAACCGTTTCTTTGCCAACTGGCAATATTCTAAGTCAACATCAACGCCTATCCCTTTGCGACCTGTCAAAACAGATGCTACAAGGGTAGTTCCGCTTCCAAGAAAAGGATCTAACACGGTATCATCAACATAACTAAACAGTTTGATGCACCTATATGGTAATTCAATCGGAAATGGTGCAGGATGTCCGACTTTCGTTTTCTTTTCTCCGTTAAAAGTCCACAATCCATTTGTCCAGTTCATAAATTCGTCTCTGGCAATGTCTGATTTTTTACTGCCACCTGTCTTTTTCCAGTTTTTCTTATACAGTATTACTATGAGTTCTACGGGGGCAATAACAAACGGTGCGGAAGCACTTAACCAAGAACCCCAAGCAGTTCGCCTCGAAATATTGCCTTCATTCCAAACTATTGTTGAATGATACTTAAAACCGTTTTTTTTAGCAATGGTTGTCAAGTCTGCGCCTACCGATTGCTGTCCGTCCTTATTTTTATCCAAAGGAATATTTAGGCAAAAACGTCCCTCATCTTTTAACCATTCAAAACAACGGCTCATCCATTTGTCGCTAAATTCTAAATATTCTTCATAAGAAATGTCGTCGTTATGACTATTATATTTAATGCCGACATTATACGGTGGAGAGGTAACAATTAAGTCGATACTGTTTTTTGGCATGCAATTGATTTTTAAAATTTCATCGTTAATTATTTTTACCGATTTATTTTCGAAAACAATTGATGACCTATTTTGTTTCTCCATGTACCTATTCGCCCTGTAAACTTAGTTTATTATTTAAACAAGCTATCTTTAAAGTTTTTATACAATAATCGTCGAAATGCCTTCACACTTTATAGATTCATACTTTTGCGTATCGTAACTATTAAGTATCTTACTGGTAAAATTCTTTGTAGAGTGTGTAGAATTTTTGTTTGTTTTGGTTTCGGTTCAGCCGAGTTGGGTTTTAGATGGGTTTATGTTAAATTCGAAATTCCCAAATGTGGTAGATTTTTTTGCTGTTGGAACAAATAGTAGTATCTCATGTTATCATATTTTGGCGATTTCACACTTATTTTTTCCATTTTATTGGCACTTTTATGCATAAATTTCACATTGTTTCCTATTTTAACGCGTTTTTTTGATTTCCACGTTTCTGACAAACACATACCTGCATATGCATATGTGGGTAATAGGTTACAAAAATTTTTTGTTTATATACTATTTATAAAGGATATATAGACAAAAAACTACAAACGCTGTTTGCTTTACCCACATTTGAAAATTTCGGTTCATAATCATGAAGGATCAAAAATTACAGAAATAGAAAAAGAACTAAATACCAATAAACTACCTGTAATCACTTTATATTAACCCAAAAAAAACCATATGTCCATAACCCACTAGCTTTTCAACACATTTCCCACTAAAAAAACAAACAACACCAATTTTATATAGTTAATTACAAAACACACCCTCAAACCC